>CBDTZI010000069.1:0-11489 GCA_965364865.1 uncultured bacterium
GACTGCATACGCAGGATCATCTGATGCGTGAGCTGGGAAAAATTCAAAAGGTGGTCGAACGAAAAATTCCCGGCGCCCCCCATGAAGTGCTGATCGTGCTCGACGCGACGATCGGGCAAAACGCGGTACAACAGGCTCGGCAATTTGCGGAACATGTGTCGATCACAGGGATTTTTCTGGCGAAGCTCGACGGCAGTGCCAAGGGCGGCATCGTTGTAGGAATTCGCGACGAATTAAATGTGCCGGTGAAATTTGTGGGCCTCGGTGAGACGCCGGAGGATATCGAGCCTTTTGACCCAGCGGTGTTTATCGAGGCGATGTTTGCGGAATAAAAACTCATAAAAATATACTACTTAGCACGTTTTGAAATAAAAAGATTGAACATTCATGGCGCTTAGCGAAAAAGAACTGGATCTGTTGGCGGCAGAAGATTTCAAAGGTCGTCGCATTACGAATACTCTTTATTGCAACAAGTGTGGATATAACTTAAAAACACTACCCTACAAATATTTATGTCCCGAATGCGGAAATTCTTACGACGTACATCCTTCGAGAATGACCGGAATCTATAGATACGAGCATTGCCATTTGCCCTTATTCGATATGCTCTCAACACTTTTTTTTCTCGTCGCTTGTTTATGTTTCATTCCTTTCGCCATTAATCCAATTCAACCAGTTATGCTCATCTTTACAGTTTTTTTAGATGTGATGATGATCCTGTACGCATTTCGTACGTATCGCAAATTTATCCTATACTTGCGATCTCGCTCAATCGCCCGCCATATCGCTTCAGAAGAGGCTTTCGATCACGAAGATGAATAAGATACATTGACCTGAGCGACGAGCTATGATACCACCGTTTTATTATGGCGGTCAGGTTTATCATAGGTCGAGCTGGGACGGGAAAAACGCATCACTGCCTCGAATCCATTCGAGATGAGTTGCGTCGTGACCCGATACACGGCCCGCGTCTGATCTTTCTTGTTCCAGAGCAAGCGTCACTGCAGATGGAACAGACGATTCTCTCGTCGTCGGATCAACCCCAAAAAAATCACGTCCTCAACAGCATTCATCGCGTTGAGGTGTTATCGTTTCAACGCCTCGCCTATCGCGTTTTGAACGAAGCTTCAGATTCCCACCGGCAAGCGCTCACCGAACCCGCTCGTGCGATGGTCCTTCGACATTTACTTTCTCAACATGCGAATGAGTTGCAGTTTTATGGTCGGATTGCGAAATCGGGATCGGGTGGTGAACGTGTGGGTGGATTTACGCAAAAACTCAACGCCACCATCACAGAATTTATGAATGAAGCACTGGAGCCGGACGATCTGGTTGCGTTGACGCAGAATAGAATCGCTGCGGATCGCGACGATCCAGCCCAGGCTGCGAAAATCCATGACCTGCAGATCATCTATAAAAGTTACCTCGACTATCTGGGTACGGAGCGGTTTGATCCTTCACAACATTTGCAGCTGGCCCGCGAATCCATGAGTCAATGTTCCTGGCTTAGTGGTGCCCATTTGTGGGTGGATGGTTTCGCGTCGTTCAGCGGGCAGGAACTTCGCATGTTGATCGATCTGATGCGCGTCAGTGCGCATGCGGACATCACCGTGCTTCTTGATCCCTCGGTCTGTGATCAGCCTCCTACCCAATCCTCCGCTCAATCGCCCCAACCGATGTTTTCCAAAACGTATCGAACGTATCGTGACCTGTACCGCTCATTTTTAGAGGCCGGTCTTCAAATCGAAGATCCGCTGCGACTTACGCCGGGTTCGCCCCCACGATTCCCAGAAAAATCAACCTTGACCCATCTGGAAAAACATTGGGGAAAAACTGTACCCGGCGATTCATCATCCATCGCACCTTCGATCGAAAATATCGAGCTGATCGAGCTACCCTCTCGTCGCGCGGAAGTGGATTATGCGCTGTCGCGGGTGTGTCGCTGGATACAAGACGCGGAGAGAAAATATCGCTATCGAGATATCGCCATCATCGTACGCGATCTGGAACCTTATCACGACCTGTTAACGCAGTCGTTAACGGCACACGACATTCCCTTTTTTATTGATCGCCGACGCCCGGTGTCGCATCACCCGTTGATCGAATTGATCCGGTCGGCGGTGTTGATCGCGGAAGATCAATTATCCCTGGCCTCTGTGCGGGCAGTGTTAAAAACCAATCTTCTGCCTGTTTCAATGGAAGAGGCCGACGAGCTTGAAAACTATCTAATCGAGCATGGCTTACAAGGATTGAAAGCGTGGCGGGGTGAGGACTGGACGTTTTTCACGCGATCGAGTTTTACCACAGAACACATGCCGCCCTCTGAACATCAGAAAAATTTGATGCGACGGGTTAACGACACGCGGCGTAAGTTACTGGGCGGACTGGATGGCTGGATGAATTTCTCCATGAATGTCGCGCACGACGGATCGGAGTGGTCGAAACAGATCACCGAGCTTCTTGAAACCTTGCAGGTTGGAAAAACGCTGAGAGAGTGGTCCCAGCAGGCACAAGCCGACGGCGATCTGGATCAGGCGGAGGAACATCAGCAGGTGTGGGTGGAAATGATGTCCTTTCTGGATGACCTCGCCTTCGCGTTTGATGAAACAAAATTAACGATCTCAGAGTTGGCGGATGTGTTTGAAGCCGGTCTGTCACAATTTTCGCTCGGGTTGATTCCCCCGACACTTGATCAGGTGCTTGTGGGATCGATCGACCGAAGTCGAAATCCGGACATCAAGGCAGCTATCATTCTTGGATTTAATGACGGCGTCTTTCCCGTTCCACATAGCGAAGACTCCATTCTCAACGACGACGATCGAACGTTGATGCAGGAGTCGGGTCTGCGCATCGGACCGCCTACGCGCGAACGGGTTGTGGACGAGTCGATGCTGGTTTACATCGCCATGACACGGGCGTCGAAGGAGCTGGTCGTAACGTATGCCGTGGCGGATCAGGATGGAAAGGCGCTTCGACCCTCGCCCTATCTACAAACGTTGCGTGCTTGTTGTGCCACGTTGGAGGTTCAATCCGTTTCGGACCCCACCCGTAGCCGGGACTTCTGGGACATCTTAAACACGAACGATTTAATCAAACGCCTGTCCATGGAATTTCGATATCGACCGGCGATCTCCGAGGATCAGCCAACACTTCGTGGTCGATGGAATGAATTATATAGCCACACTCGTATCGAAAATGATCCGCAGGTGACTCGTCGGTTTGCTTTTTCATCGCTGGATGATCCACCGCAAGCGACGCTTTCTACTTCATCGATCGAACGGCTCTACGCCGGACCGTTTAAGACCAGTGTTTCGCAACTGGAAACCTACGCGACGTGTCCGTTTCAATATTTTTCACGATATATGCTACGCCTGAAGGAGCGAGTCGAGGCGGAGCTCACTCCGCTGGATGTCGGGCAGGTACACCACGCGATTTTGGAAGATTTTGTCAAAGCCATTGCGACGAAATCCATGTCGCTGGATGGATTGAACGAATCCGCCATGATGGATCAACTGCGCGAAAGTTGTTCGCGGGTGTCGACGCTTTTACCGGAAAGTGGCGCGATATCAGATGCTCGCAATTTATATTTGCTGCGTCGCAGCGCAACCCATCTAGCGAAAATGATTCGCGCTCAGCAGAAAGTGGCGGGTTCGGGTTCATCGCGTCCGAAATCGACAGAACTACCGTTTGGATTTGACCAGCCCGGCTCACTTCCGGCGTTTGAGTTATCCACACCATCGGGTCGAAAAGTTTTTCTACGCGGATACATCGATCGAGTCGATCTTGCGGAACTGGGCGATGAACTGCTGGGCGTGGTGATTGATTACAAACGAACGCGGGACAAGAGTTTGAAGCTGGACACCGTGTATCACGGGCTGTCGCTGCAACTGATTGGCTATCTCCTGGTATTGGCGGAATATGGCCAAACGTTGACCGGCCGACCGATTCGACCGATCGGTGCACTCTATGTCAGCTCGATGACACGATACCACAAGGTGGATCACCCGAACCGAGAGCTGTCGCGCGACGCTACGTTGCGGGGCACTTATCGACCGCGAGGGTTGTTAAACACGGATTTGATTCGCGCGCTGGACGATAAAATTAAAATAGGCTGGTCAGACCATTATAGTGTATACATAGGAAAAAATGGTCAGCCGGGCTATATCGACGCTTCCGACGCTGCGGACAAGGAATCGTTTCAACACATGATGGAACACACGAAAACCAAGCTGGGCGAGTTGGCGGACGGAATTCTCGATGGTTGTATTCAGGTCAATCCCTATCGACTCGGAAATCATTCACCGTGTAGTTGGTGCAGCATGGTGGATGTGTGTCGATTTGAGATGGGGATATCCGATGTTCGATTTCTGGAATCGTTGAAACGGTCGGAAGTCTTTACTCGACTGGGTGTCGACAAAATTCAGCAGGTGAAATAGTTTTTTAGGCGGAGACGGTGTGAATTTCATCACCGAACGAATTTTTTTAATTACGCGCAGTCTCGGCGAGTTCATGCGACATGGGCTACCGGAGTTCAATGGCCCGCTGGACAAAGAAGCGTTGTTTGTGGTGGATGGTGTGGGTGGATTTCAGTTCGGTGTAGCCGCGGTGCGCAAAGTCTTTCGTGAAGACAACATTCCGATGGGTACGGTATTTTATAAATGGCAGTATGGCATGGTCGGCGAAGTCTGGACCGACCTCGTGTGGCTACGTCGCAACAAGGTGATGGGGGCGAAACTTGCCAGAAAAATTTTGACGTTTCGACGTTCGCACCCCGATACAACAATTCATCTCCTGGCGATCAGCGGCGGCGCGGGGATCGCGGTTTTTGCGTGCGAGTATCTTCAACGTCGCGGCTTGATCGATACGTTTATTCTTGCGGGGGCGGCTATGTCGCCTCAGTATAATCTCGCACCGGCGCTTCGAGCGGTGAATCGTTGTTACGCCACCACCAGCGAAAAAGATAAATGGATATTGGGAGTGGGAACTCGGCTGTTTGGCACAACCGATCGACAGCGCGTCAGCGCTGGCGGCATGGTGGGGTTTAAGCTGCCGGAAAACATCACAGAGGAAGATCGGCAGGCGTATGAGCGGTTTGGTGAAATCCGATGGGAGCCATCATGGGCCAGGGACGGGCATCTCGGGGGCCACACGTCGTGGGTCATGAGCGAGTTCGTTCGCAGCCATCTGGTTCCGATACTTCGAGGCGAACCCCGTTTTCCCGTCCATAAGCTGACATAACCCCTTGAATTATTAGCCGATAAAAGAACAGGGTCCAAATATGGACCGTAAGATACAGGTGCTATTGCCACAATGATTTCTCGACACCGCGCGGCCTGAAACCCGCAGCTCCGGTTGTGTGCTGCACCAAATAGAAATAGCGAAGAGAACGGTTATGCAAGAAAGAAGACGAAAACGGCGGCGTACGCGAGGTCGACGTCGATTCCCTAAAAAATCCACCTCCATCGCAACTTCATTTTGTATCATCTTCTTTCTGTTTATTGGCGTGAAGATGCTCAACGTGCCATCGCACAGCCTGGCTGTGGATGAAAATTCTTCGCGAGCGATTCAGGAATACTGCCCGGTTTCTTATCTCGTTTCGGGTAAGGCGCTAATGGGTGACCCGGCTATTTCTTTTGTTTATCTGGGCAAGACCTGGTATTTTGCGGATGATGAATCGCGGCAGAAATTCATGAAACAGCCCGATCGTTACCTGCCTCAGTTTGACGGGCTTTGCACGACTGCCCTGGGCGGTTCCTATGGGAATCGACTGCCGAACGACCCGACGGTGTTTGATGTTCGTAATGGCAAGCTTTATCTTTTTTCATCCGAACGGGCCAAGCGAGCGTACGAACGGAAACCGAGAAAATACATCGCCCGCTGCGAGGAGCTTTTTAATACGCCGAGGATGAGAGGTTTTTGTGCGGTCTCCTATCAGACGAAAAATAAAGCGATCAAAGGAGATGAAAAAAATAAATCCGTCTATGGCGGCTGGGTCTATCATTTCGCCGGTGCGCAAGAACGAGAGTTGTTTATCAGTAACCCTGATCTTTATCTTCCGCAGTATGATGGTTACTGTCCGCTGGGTGTTTCGCAGGGGAAAAAGTATCCGGGTGATCCGAACTTTTTTCATGTTGTCAGCGGAAAGACCTATTTCTTTTTCAATCAAAAAGACAAAACCACGTTCATGAAAAACCCGCAGGAAGGATTCACCGAGGCCGACGCCAACTGGCCGGTATTGGCGACGAAGAAAGATTAGTCGAACTCATATCATCGGGTGTCACCCGTATTAAAATAACGGCATCAACCCGTCTACGATCAACACTTTCAGTCCAGCTACCGTCAAAGCGACGCGATAGGCGATGGTGAAATGCCGTTCGGACACACCTTTGACAATTTTCTTGCCAATCAGCGTTCCGGGTATGACCACCACCACCATGATCAACGCGAGCAATCCCAATTTGTTGAAATCAAGATCACTTCGGATCAATAAAAACGCGGGGATTTTCATCATGTGCGTGACGAGTTGACATACGGCTTTGGTGGCGATCAAACGCTCCTTCACAAAATCACGACGGGCGAACATTGGTGCGATCAGCGGGCCTACCGCTCCGACGGTTAACGCAGCCGTGCCCGCAACCAGCCCCATCAGCGGAAAATCCCACCACCGTGATGCACTGTGACCATCAACTTTGCCTTTGGGCAGATAGGTTGCGATTAATATGTAAACCCCAATCGCCGTTTTCAGATAGGGTTCACTCTCATCCGGCTGACCCAACGTCCACAACAGATACGCGCCGATCATTCCGCCGGGGATCACCCCCATGCAAAATCTGGCGAACGCTTTGGAGTCCACGTTTTTGATAAACGCCAACACGCGCGTACCGTTGCTCGCAATCTGCACAGCGGCGTGGGTGGGAATCGACTCCGCATGTGAAAGGAAACAGAGCATGGTGGCTAGTAATAAAATTCCACCGCCCATGCCCAAAATTGCTGAAATAATCGAGGTGACCAATGCGACAACAGCGAGAATAAAAAGAACTGACGTACTCATAATATCAACACTATATACACGACACTCGTAAGGTTTAGGAAAAAGCCACAGCACGAAGGCTATTCAACGAATTGCATCAACCGTTAGCGTCCCGTGGAGTTTTCTGTTCGTCCCGTAGGGACAGAATGATATTAGCCCAGCGATTTATCGCTGGGAAAACGAATACCATAAAAGCCGTCTAGTCCCGGAGGGACGACTGAAGTCCCGTTAAACATTTCATCCGTCCCTCCGGGACTCGCCTGCTTGAAACACTATTTACCCAGCCATAAATGGCTGGGCTAAATTCGCAACGCCCCTCCGGGGCGATTTGCACCAACATATACATAACGTCATCGCATCCTCAACAAAAATCAATTCGCACGGGTTATCATGAAAATAAATCGTTTCCCTGCAACTCATATCATACATAATCGACATTCAAATTACTGTTTCGATGTGCCAGGACGCACGTTGATCATCGCAGGTCACCGCCACGAGATGATTGTCAAAGTCAAAATGCTCTACTCGCCACAATTGATTTTGAAACGAAAGGCTCATGTGTTGAGCGTCTTCAATAGATTCTAAACGACAGTCCAGAAGATAACCAATGCCCGACCCGTTGGCTTTGAGCACCGCTTCCTTGGCGGTCCAAAGCTGATAAAACGTCTGCATGTTTTGTTCACCGAGCAATTTCCATTCGCTCAGTTCTCCCAGCGCTTGATAATGAAATTTTCTTCTGGGTACGATCGCCTCGACATCGATGCCCACATTTTTATCCGCAATAACCGCGGCACACCAAAGTTGCTTATGGGTGACGGACCAGTGGTATTTTCCCAGAGGCTTGGGGACATTGTTGTTGTCTTTTTCCCAGCCTGTTCGAGGGGCACCGATTTTTTCAGCACATTGCATCAATGCCTGACGAGCGGTTTCACTTTGCAATTGGGATTGAGGTCGCGAGCGATAGCGAAATTTTTGCGGAATCGGCAACAACACGATGTTCATAGGCAAAGTATTACGATCATGCGTATTGGATGATGTAGCCAGTATCGTTTTCATCAGGTGCGAGAGTCCGATTGAGTAGGCCAGGTGCCCTTCACGGTGTGATGAACAATATCGTTATCGAAATAGTTCGTGCTCATGCCCGCGTCGACGACGATGCCCTGTGCGTTAATCCCGCTGGAGCGATCGCTTAGCAAAAACAGTGCGGTATTGGCCACTTCGGGCGTGCTTAAACCCTGACGTCGCAGCGTCGCCTGCTCGGCGTACATGTAGTGATCAATGTATCCGGGAATGCCAGCGGACGCGCTGGTTTTAAGAAGTCCCGCACACACCGCGTTGAATCGTACCTCGGAAAACTTACTGAAGGATTTGGCTAAAAACGCCATCGACGAGTCCAACGCCGCCTTGGCGGGAGCCATGTACCCGTAACTCTCAACCGCCATGCGTGTAGTGGAGATGGAAATCGTCACGATGCTGGCACTTGTGTCGAGAAAATCCTTGAATGCGTTGGCAATGGCGATCAGCGAATAGCAGCTCACCGTGACGCACTGCAAAAAATCTTCCTTTTTGACTTCGTGAAAATTCCCGGAAAAGTTTTCGTAATTGGCGAACGCAATGGAGTGAACGATACCGTGAATTTTTTCGTGCTTCGCATGAACGCTTTCCGCCAGATTCACGATCTGGTCTTCGTGCTCCACGTCGCAAACGTAAATCTCACGATCGGGCAACAGTGACCGCAAGCTCTCCAGACGCGCGGGCGATCGAACGCTATAGATCACCTTCGCACCCTCTTGTTCCAATGTGCGTGCGATATGATACGCGACGCTTTTTTTGTTGGCGACGCCGAACACGACATACGATTTTTTGGCTACATCCAGAAAACTCACTGGCTATCCTTTCCGCCGGCAAGCATGCAAACAAACGTAACCCGCACCGCCTGTTTACCTTCGACCGACGCCCTGCCGGTAAGAAAATAGGCCTGATTGAACGTCTCATCCAGCGTCACTTCGACCCGCAGCGTATCGCCGGGTAAGACCATTCGCTTAAAGCGGGCGTCCTTAATCTTCGTCACCACCGGAACACCCACGGATTTGTCATACCCTCCGATGATGTTGGCCATCAGCAGCGCACCAGCTTGAAAACAACACTCGCACAACAACACGCCGGGCATCACCGGTTGGTTGGGATAATGCCCCCTAAACACGTCAAAATCCGGGGCGATATATTTTGTCGTTACGATGCGATCGTTAGAAATTTCAACGATCTTATCCACAAACAAAAAGGGTTCACGATGCGGAATGGATTGTATACTCAGTGTCGAAGTCATGCGGAGATTCTCGTAGCGTTATCTGCGGCTTTCGATTCGGCGTGCAACAAACAATCGACCTCGTTGGCCACGATCACGCCGTAGTTAATTGCACCCAACCAACCGGACATGATAATGCCTACCGACCCAGCGTGAAATAATCCATGAATCTGGTTGGGCAACTCCATACTGACTTTGAGCCCTTCAAATTTGGTACCGAACGTCGCACCCTGTGCCTGCTGCGTATAATGCGCAAATGTCTTGGGCGTGGACGCTTCGACGTGATTGATCTTTTTACGAATGTCGGGAATGTATTTTTCCAGTGCGTTGAGCGTATCTTCGATCAGATGTTTTTTCTCCGCCTCGTATTCTTCTTCGCTAAGACGATTCCAATCCTCCCAGTTGGCGTTGGTGGAGGAGACCACCGCGTAACGATCGGAGCCGGGTCGAATGTCGGGATAGTACATCGAAAACGTTCGGCTGGTGATATTTTTCGCACAAAGATGAACCGAGTCAAACTCTGGATCGACAGAGGTAAATAACAAATCACCGATGTAATCCAGTTTTTCACCTTTTTTAACGCCCATATAGACCTGACAGCTGCTGTTGTTGAGGCGGACCGCTTTCGCTTCAGCCATAAAGTCTTCGCTGAAGTGTTGATCCCCCACCATCTTCTCGATCGTGGTTTTGAGATTGGCGTTGGAAAGCACGGCGCGACTTTTGATGGTTCGGCCGTTAGCAATCACGCCGCGAGCCTGTCCATCTTCCACCAGAATTTTTTCGACCTGAACCTGTTTGCGAAGATCGACACCGTTTTGTTTTAATTCCTGGCGCATCATGTAAATCAGTTTGTCCGTTCCGCCGCGAAAAATGTATACACCCTTGCTCATGAAGTTGGAAAAAACAATACCGTAGGTAATCGCGGGATCGTCCAGCGTCGAGCCGTTGGCGTATGCGATCGGCTCCATCAACATCCGTATCACATCCGTGCGACCCGGAAAAAACTTTTCAAACAACTCGCGCGTCGTCATCGACTGATCGTCGTAAAAATTCATACCCCGCGCGGTATCGAAAAAGCTCTCTACCGTTTCTAACTGAATCTTAAAATGTTCGACCATCAGACGGGTAAAATCCTCGCGATCGAATGTGGTCTTGAGTTGAAACTGCGGATTGTCGAAGCGGATGCCCTTGAGCTGTACGATGGAATCGGCGATTTCTTTCGTCCAGTATTTTCGACAGCTTTTGATCATCCCGATGGGAAAACCGTGCAGCGAAATGTCGAAAATGTGTCCGCCCGGCCGCTTGAACCAGGTCGCCATCCCGCCGAAGTTATAATGTTGTTCGAGCAATAAAACGCTGCGTCCACACTTGGCCAGGTAATTGGCAGACGTCATCCCCGCCAGGCCCGAGCCGATGACGATCACGTCATATTCATTTTGTACGTCGCGTAGTTGATCTCGCGCCTTGGGCAATTCTGCATCCTTAAGTTTATTGATGGACCGGCATCATCGCTATGATTTTGACAATATCTGCAAATTAGCAATCGTAATGCCGCTCAGCATCGCCCCGATGATACCCAAAAAACCCTGATCCGTCCCGCAGATGAAGAGATTTTTTATGGGGGTGCATCCGTCGCGGATTTTTCGCGGTGATCCGTACACCGCTCCGTTGATGTGGCTGGTATATCGCTGAATAGTTCGCGGAGTGAACATGTCGGAAAAAATCAGCTGATTACGGAAATCGGGAATGTATTGGGCGGCTTGCGAGATGAATTTTTCGAGATACATCGCCTTGGTTTCACGATAGGCAGGCTCGTCATATCCTAACCAATCGTCGCAATTGGCTAACCAGGTCATACGAAACAGACCCTCCGTCATGTCGTCGTGGTCTGAATAATTGCTGGGGCAACAGATAACACCACTTCTCAGATCAACCGGGTCATGTGGCTTGGCATAAGTAAAAGAAAGTGTATTGTTGAAAAAAACGATGGCCGCTTCGTGGCCGTGTTGCTGGGGAAGGTCTTTCATCACACCGATCGTTTCCACAAATGAAACGCACCCAACATCAGATGACGCTATTTGGGAAGACGGTTTTTCTGTTTGTATCTGCTCACCACAAAGGCGCATGGTTTCAACGTATCCCGCCGATGACAAA
>CBDTZI010000070.1:0-11434 GCA_965364865.1 uncultured bacterium
CGCAAATCGTTAAAGGCCCTAGAAAAGGGACGATGGATTGAATTCAAGCAGACCCAAAAGAGTAAATCAAGGGGGTTCGGGTCTTACATGCAGATTAAAATGCTGAAACGATAAGAATCCTTCACCGTATGTTTAACGTGCGGTGAAGGAATGACACAGGAATGGATATTACACACAAAAACAAGTAGGAAATGGAGATTTATGAAGAATCCTTCACCGTACGTTAAACATGGTGTCCTCTTCTAAAGAAGAGACCCAGTCATCCAGTCACCCCGCTTTGGGCGGGGATTCCTTCCTGACTGTCTGTTGTTTTTATTGATAGATTAAGAAATTGATGGAAATCAATCCTTCCATCAAAAGTAAATCCTTCCATTCAAAAAAGGAATTGTACCGAATGAATGTATTGAAAAACTTCCCTTCTCAAAAGTACGCCATGCAAGTGATGGGAGCGATGTACTCCATTTCCCAAAGGGGGCGAAAATTTACAACTACCATCGATGAAGTCCGCAGAATTGCGGACCTTAGTTCATACAATGTAGTCGAGGGTGCCAAGTCCCTGGTTGATAATGGCTGGATTACAATCAGGGGGACGATGGACTGGCGAAACGACGAAACACCGATCGAGGTAATCATCCATGACAACGGGCACACTACGAAGTTATCCGCCAGGAATCCCCACCCGATTGAGGATTTGATCGGAGAGAATCGTCACGCTGTATCGTTGTATTTTGGATTGATTGCATCAAGTGGCGGGAAATCATCTTTCCGAGTCGATTGGGAAAAATTATCTGATTTGACGGGGGTATCATTGCAACGAATGAAATGGCCGTTGTCTATTTTGGCAAAAGCACGCTGGATCAAGAAACGGGGGGACACAAGAATCACGGTGTACTCAATCCCTGGATTGAGTTCGATATAACTATAAGTCAACCATTCAATAAATAGGGAGCCGAAATTTATGAAACAACCAAAACTACTCACCATTCCATCCAACCGACATTCTATGCCGGTGTTCGCTGCCTTGTGTTCCATCGGGCAGGGACGGGATGATTTCCGCACGAATGACGAAGAGATTCATAATCTCTGTGATGTTGCGGAACACAATGCAAGATCGGCGATCGACTCCCTTCAACACGAGGGGTGGGTCACTGATTCTATTCCCGATAGACATTCCATCTACCACGAAATCAAAATCCATCCCAGCGGTTACAAGGCCAAGAATAAAAAACTCGGCTGTCGAACCATTGAAGAGGTGTTGGATGTTTCCAAACACACCGCGAGTGTCTACATGGCCCTGATATTCGCAGCTAAAGGACGCACGGTATTCAAAGCGAACCGTGAAGTGATCAAGAAAATTTGCGGAGTGTCTACCGAAAACATTTCGCGGTCATTGAAAGTGTTGGAAGCAGCAAAATGGATTTACCGCAAATCTGGGTATCGTGTCGTGATATTCGCTGTCCCAGGTCTTACAACAAAAACAGGGAGCCGAAATTGAGTACGAAATTAATGGGGGATCGAAAGTGTCGATGTTGTTTGAGATTCAGCTATGCAGGGGTGGACATCAGGAATGGCGAAAAATACTGTATTGATTGTGAAGGGGCGAAACGAATTGAACAGACCAGGGACGATCACAACCCCAAAAAACCACTTCGGCGGGGAAAAGTGAGATTTCACAGATAGATCGACCATTCGGCCTGTTCGGGTTTGTTTTTGAAAAGTACGGGAGTTGTTCGGGTACGCTCACCAGGTTCAACACAAGCCCCAGACCTGTACGCTGTAGCGATTTAAGCCCCTAAGTGATAGAATCACACACAAAAACATCAAAGTCTCTCACAGAGCCTTAAAACGTCCTGGCGGGGACAAGGCCGTTTCAAGGTCGTGAGAGGGGGTTGTGTGACCTGATTAAGAGCACGGTCGAAGAAATTTCAAGATTATCTTCATTTATAGCTGGTACAATCCCCAAGTGTTGTGTACATTCCCACGCATGAAAACTGACAGGCGTACCAGAAGACAAGACCCGGCACGGAAGTTTTTTAGTTATGTCCGCTACTCCACTGCCATCCAGATCAACGGGGATTCGGAACGACGACAAATCGCCCTTGCGGATGAGTTTGCACGAAAAAACGGAATCCAATTTGATGATGAATTGAAGTACCGTGACCGAGGTGTGTCTGGATTCAAAGGTCAGCATCGTACAAAGGGGGCACTGGCAGCATTCCTGCGTGAAGTAGAAAAAGGCAATGTGCCAAAGGGGTCGGTACTTGTGGTCGAGAACCTCGATCGTCTAGGCCGCGAACAAATCACCGAAGCATTGACCGAAGTAATTTTCAAACTGATCAATCACGATATTTCGATTCAGACATTGGTTCCGATGGAATGCTACACACGAGAATCGATCAACGACAATGCAATATGGGGTCTGATCGCCCACGTCCAGCGGGCGAATGCAGAATCGAAACGAAAATCAGAACTGATCACCGCAGCATGGAGCAATCTTAAAAAGCAAGCACGAGAAACCGGCAAAATCATCACGCCAGTCAATCCCTCATGGTTGGAAATCAAGGGCGATAAGTTTATCATCAAGCCGGGAGCGAAAAAGGCAATCAATCAGGTCTACAGGTTGAAGCTCAAAGGTCTCGGAAAAACACTAATCGCTCGCAAAATGAATTCCACTGCTTCTTGGACTCCCAAAGAGGGCGGTTCTTGGCAGCATACATATATAACCAGACTAATCCGCTATCGAGCGGTAATCGGCGAGTTCCAGCCGATGAAGGGCACGCATCAATCAGGTCGATCGAACGACGGCGAACCGATTACGGGTTACTATCCCCGTATCGTAACCGACGAATTGTTCTATGCTGTGCAAAAGCGAATTAAGGGCAACATAGGACGCACGGGCGAGAATGGGAAGGTAGCAAACCTCTTCCCTCATGTTGTAAAATGCGGCTATTGCGGTGGAAGTATGCTTTTGATTGAAAATGGTGAAGGGTATCAAGCACTGACGTGTGACACTGGCAAGCGGGGTGTTCTTGATGAAAAAGGAAATCGAAAGTGTGATTGCCATAACATCAATTATAAATTAGTAGAATCAACCGTCTTGTCGAACTGCATGGGGCTGAAACCCGAGCAAGTCTTACAGAATTCAGACGATCAGGCCGACGAAGCATCAATGCTCCATAGCAAACTCGGCGGTATAGTGGGCAAAATTGATTCACTGGTAGACAAGACCGAGCGGCTAATCGATTCCATTGAGGATGAAGAGTCGAAAGTGATTCGGGATAAGTTGAAAAAGCGTATTGCGGACAATGAACAATCAATCGTAACACTAAAACAGGAATCCGCTACCATTGAGGACTCGATCGAGCAATCGGTACAATCCCGTCGCACGTTCAAACGCTGGAAATCAGACCTGAGTAACCTACAGGATGCACTGGGTAGCGTAGAGGCCCGGCTTACTATGAGACAACACTTGCGAGAACTGATCAGCAAGGTTGAAATCTACTCGGACGGGTTCGCGGTAGATACCGGGAAGCGGACCACAACAAAACGCCGGGTTCGGAAGCGGGGACAAAAAGGTAAAGTGGTCCGGGTTCGGGAAAAGGATTCCGGGGATGAGATAGAGGATTACATTCTATCGATCAACGCGAATACGAAAGACACCGCTCGATTCATTGACTGGGTGGTTGCTCGGCGAAAAACCAAACATGGAAAATTTCTAAGGGTGCATTTCAAAACGGGGGTGACACGCGATCTTGTGCCGACAGGTTCGATAGCATCGGGACGCGGGTTAGAAGAGGATGGCTGGGGCATGATCCACCCTGATCTTGATCAATTGTACGAACAATTCAAAAAGCGAAGTAGTTGATTATTGCTCACCCAGTCGATTGGGCATGTCCGCGAGGATGAACGCCGTCACCGCTAATACAGCTACGTTCTCAGAAAGTTCCTGTGGGTCCACTTTGTCGATTGTATCGCCGTGAGAATGGTGATAATCGAAATAGGTGGAGCCTTCGACGTTATGACCCAGCAACACCACGCCTGCTTCGCGCATCGGGCCGATATCCGCCCCGCTATGTCCTTTTTTCGCAGACATTTCGCCGATCGATGAAAGCAGACTGACAATCTCGCCCATCTGCTTAATGGCTAACGCCTCTTTATCTTTATCCGCACACTCCATGGAATAGCCTCTGGGTTTGAACACGCCGCTGTCCGATTCGACGGCAGCTACATGTTTTTCCAATTCGCCAGCGTGATCTTTGGCGTAGGCTCTGCCACCGCGTAAACCATTCTCCTCGTTGGTCCATAGCACAACACGAATGGTGCGCTTGGGTCTCATGTTCAGCTTGCGTAGCACGTTGATCGCTTCCATCGCGATAATACAACCTCCGCCGTCGTCGTGCGCACCGTGCCCCGTATCCCACGAGTCAATGTGCCCACCGATGACAACCACTTCGTCAGGAAGGGTCGAGCCACGCAACTCGCCGATAACGTTTGCGGATTCTGCATCGGGCAACGTCTTGGCCTGCATCAATAAATGAACCACAACGGGTACGCCCTTTTTATACAAACGCACCATCACTTCTGCGTCTTCCGTGGAAACGGCCGCGGCGGGAATTTTCTTTTCGGCATTGCCGTACCGCATGGCACCGGTGTGCGGACTTCGAAGACTTTTGGCTGTGACGGAACGAACCAGACACGCAACCGCACCTTTCTCTCCGGCCAGCCGTGCGCCATGTGATCGATATTTGACAGCTGTACCATATCCCGATCCTTTTTCATGATCGTAGGGAGGCATGGCTTTGTTGAACAACACGATTTTACCGCGAACTTGATCGCCCAGCGCGTTCAACGCGTCTTCATCCTCCACCACGACCACTTCCGCGGTAATTCCCTCGGGGCCTGTACCCACCGAACCGCCGAGGCCGAGAATGTGAAACGTTTCGATTCGTGGCCGAATCATACTCGCAGCTTCGTATCCGCGTACCCAGTGCGGAACCATGACTTTTTCCTGGCGGACGTTTTCCTGCCCGTCTTTTTTCATGGCTTGCGTCGCCCAGTCCACCGCTTTTTCCAACGCCGCGGAGCCGCTGAGACGATGGCCGATTTGCAGGCATAGATATTCGAGTTTGTTGTAGGCGTCGTTGTCCGCCAGCGCAGCTTGAATGATTCGATCAGCCTTGTTGCGATATTGCGTAGCGATCGATCCGGCATTCGTAGTCGTGATCGATTCAGCCTGAGCGAATGGGACAAAGACAAAAAGAGTGACGATGGTGGTGAACCCGATTTTAATCATGTAGCCTCCCGTAGGGATGGAGCCTGTTTTCATGCAAAGAATGAAAGATCGCCGGCCCGAAGACGATCCTTTTCAACGGTGAAAGAGCCATTGTACACAACAACCGTAAAATTTCCATTCCTTTTTCTCGTGTCTGAGATGATGTGAACCTCTCAACAGTCCAGGCCGATATATATAATCGTGACACAGTTGATACAAGGATAGGCCGTCCTCCCGGTGAGTGGACCCTTTCACTATATTGTGGCTACCGTAATATACCGATGTGAAAAGTTTGATGATGATGTGGATGCGATGGGTCGAAATCACGAACCGTATCGCTCCAGACGCCTGACTGAAGTGCCTATGAACATTAAATCTCGAAGCTTGAATATCCCGATCCTTGCAATCGCCGCGTGGCTGATGTTGCAGGATCATGCGTTGGCTTACATCGGCCCGGGTGCGGGTTTTGCGGTGGGCACAACGATATTCGCATTTTTCATCGCCTTACTATCCGGGTTGACGGCGATTTTTCTTTGGCCTGTGCGGTGGGCGATTCGCAGCGTGCGAGGTCGTCGTGCTCATGCAAAAGCGAGGATTAAAAAGTTTGTGGTGCTCGGACTGGACGGGATGGAGCCTTCGCTGGCTGAAAAATATATGTCCGAGGGCAAGATGCCCAATCTTTACAAACTCAAGAATAAGGGTTCGTATCACAAACTAGGTACGACTGCCCCGCCCCTATCACCGGTAGCCTGGTCTTCTTTTTTGACGGGTTGCAATCCGGGCAAACACAACATCTTCGATTTTCTCACGCGTGACAAACGAACGTATATGCCGCTGTTATCCTCTGTGAGTATACGCGGCTCATCAAAGGTGATCAAAGTTGGGGATTACGAAATCCCGATCGGCAAGCCGGATGTGCGACTGCTTCGCAAAAGCAAACCCTTCTGGAATATTCTGGGCGAGCACGGCATCTTCAGCAACGTAATACGTGTTCCCATTACGTTTCCACCGGAAGAATTTCGCGGCGTGTTGCTCTCGGCGATGTGCGTACCCGATCTTCGTGGAACGCAGGGAACGTTTTCTTATTACACCACTCGCAGTGAGGGTGAGAACGAATATACCGGCGGGGAACAGCTACATGTAACCCGAGAAGGCGACACCATTCGATCGCACCTGGTGGGCCCGGAAAACAGCATCGTCAAAAATGCGGGTACGATGCAATGCCCGTTTGAAGTCACAATCACGGGGAAAAACACAGCTACACTTCGCATCAACGGGAATACAGTTGAAATGACCAAAGGCAAGTACACGCCCTGGGTCGAGGCGTCGTTTAGCGCCGGGCTGGGAATCAAAGTTAAAGGAATCTTTGAGGCGCTGTTGCTTAACACGGAGCCGGAGTTTGAATTGTACATTACACCGATTCAGATCGACCCGGACAAACCCGCGTTACCCATTTCTCACCCGCAGGTCTATTCCACATACCTTTCCAAAAAAATGAATTCCAAGTTTGCAACGCTGGGGCTGGCGGAAGACACGTGGGGTATGAACGCAAAAATTTTAGACGACGACGCATTTTTACATCAATGCCTGGAAGCCGACGCCGAGCGGGAAGAAATGTTTTTCGACGCGCTGGAAAAAGTACGTCGCGGTTTGTGCGTCTGCGTGTTTGACGGAACCGATCGAATTCAGCATATGTTCTGGCGATATATCGATCCGGATCACCCCGCGCATGACGGGCAATGCAAAAACCAGCGTCGAGACACCATCGAAAAACTTTATATTCGCATGGACGAACTGGTAGGCCGCACTATGAAAGAGTGTGAAGACGACGATACCGTGTTGATGGTCATATCGGATCATGGCTTTGCTTCGTTTCGTCGAGGAATCGATCTAAACGTCTGGCTGGAGCAACACGGCTATCTCAAACTCAAACCTGACGGTCGCGGCAAAAAATACCTGGCGGGTGTCGACTGGTCACAAACAAAAGCCTATTGCGTAGGGCTGGCGGGGCTGTGGTTGAACATTCAAGGGCGCGAAGCGCAGGGTATTGTTGATCCCAAGGACGCCGCCGCACTGCGTGACGAACTTTGCGAAAAATTGTCCGGGTTCAAGGACGAAAAGACAGGCGAAGTGGCGATCAACAGAGCGTTTAACGCGCATAAAATTTATAGCGGTCCTTATAAAACCGAAGCGCCGGACATCATCATGGGTTACAACAAGGGCTATCGCGTTTCGTGGGAATCCGCCATCGGAGAGCCGACGGATCAACTGTTCCACGACAACAACAAAGCCTGGAGCGGTGATCATTGCATCGATCCCAAACTCGTACCCGGCGTAATGTTCTGCGACCGAAAAATCGAAGCGGAACACCCCCGGCTGATGGACATCGGTCCGACCGTGATGGAGATGTTTGGCGTGAAGACTCCCGTTCACATGGACGGCGTACCATTGCGTGTCGCTGATACGGATGGTAGTTTTCCCAAAACCAACGGCTCGACAAACGGCTCGGGGAACGGTCATACGAAATGAATCAACGAATCGCGAATAGGAATCGGAGTTACATGAGCGGTTACGAACTTGTGTCATTCTCCAACAAGCCGTGCAGTATTTATGCTCCCCTCCTTACTAAGGAGGGGCTGGGGGAGGTTGCCGTTAACAAAACTTACCCCCCTCAATCCCCCCTTGTAAAGAGGGGAAGAAATGGGACAACCTTCTTTCTAAAATCGACACCGAGTATTCGCGGATTCGGCATTGGGATCTGCACGTATGCGGCAATATTATGTTGTGCGTGTTTAATGTCATCGTGCGACAAGGCCAATTCAACGAACCCGAAAGTCATCGTCATTGGTTTTGACGGTATGGACCCGCGACTTTGCGAACGTTTGATGGACGCAGGTGAACTTCCCAATCTTGCCAAAATGCGTGCGGCGGGTGGATATACACCGCTGGGAACGAGCATCCCACCACAGTCGCCGGTGGCGTGGGCGAGTTTTATCACCGGGGCCAATCCGGGTGTTCACGGCATCTTTGATTTTATTCATCGCGACCCTTCCAAGCAGTATTCCCCCTACTACTCCGCAGCGAAAACGGAAAATAGCGGTGACGGGTGGGAAGTCGGCGAACACAAATTGCCCTTGACCTTCTGGCCTTTTAATCATGCTCCGACACAAACGTTGTTAAAACGCGACGGCAAGCCGTTCTGGGATTATCTGGATGAGGCGAACATTCCGACCTGGTTTTATGACATCCCGGCGAATTATCCACCCAGCCCCTCCAAGCATGGACACATGTGTTGTTTGAGCGGCATGGGCGTTCCCGATCTGCACGGAACGTATGGCACCTATCAACACTTTTCAGAAATTACTTTTATACGCCAGGAAAAGGAAGGCGGGATTCACCATCCGTTGGATTTCAAGAATCATGCGGCGATAGCCAAACTCGTAGGCCCGGAGAATACGGCACTCATCAAACCGGCAGAGAGTTTTGTAGAATTTGAGATATTTCGACACCCCACCCAGTCCAGCGCACGCATTGAAATACAAGACCATACGATTGTGTTGAACGAGGGTGAATGGAGCGAGTGGCAGAAGGTTGATTTCGAGTTGAGCATGCCCGCGTTTTTACCGAACAGCCACGTCAGCGGCATCGTAAAGTTTTATTTGCAGCAGGTCCATCCGCATTTCAAATTATACACCTCGCCGATCAACATTGATCCTTCTGATCCGGGCGATCAGAAAATTACCGAGCCTGACGATTTTGTCACGAAAATCTATGAAGGGCTTGGCTTGTTTTACACCGCCGGGTTCCAGGAAGATCACAACGCCCTGTCGAATGAGGTGCTCTCTGATTCGGAGTATCAACTTCAAGCGAAACAAGTATTAAATGAACGTCTCGACCTGTTGGCGTTCGCGCTTGAACAATACGAGGATGGGCTTTTATTTTTCTATTTTTCGAGCACGGATTTGCAGGCACATATGTTCTGGTGGGACGGGGATGAGAAACATCCCAAACGTTCGATGCAAGACGCCAAAAAATACAATCAAGTGGTGATCGATATTTATAAACAAATGGACGCCGTGGTGGGCGACCTGGTCGAACAGTATGGGAAGGAGGCTACGATCATGTTGATGTCGGATCATGGCTTCTGTAATTTCCGGCGACAGTTTAATCTCAACACCTGGTTACGCGACAACGGCTACATCCAGCCACCCAATACCAAATCATTCCTCATTCCCAGCGGCACGTTTGTCGATTGGACGAAGACCCGGGCGTATGGCCTTGGGTTAAACGGGCTATACCTTAACCTACAAGGTCGTGAGCGTGACGGGATCGTAACCGCTGCTGAGCGTGACGCGTTGTTGAATGAAATTTCAGAAAAATTATTATTGGTGCGCGACTTACAAAACGGCCAACCGGTCATCAAAGAGGTCTATCGTTCGCAGGAGGTTTATTCTGGAGCCAATGTGGAACACGCGCCCGATCTGATCGTCGGTTATTATCGAGGCTATCGTGCTTCGTGGTCGACCACTATGGGTCACACCAGCGCCGAGGTCATCTCGGATAACAGCGCCGCATGGAGTGCGGATCATTGCATCGCAGCGGATGAAGTTCCCGGCGTGTTGTTTTCCAATCGACCGATTTCGCACCCTAACCCTTCGTTGACAGACATGGCCCCGACAATTCTTTCACTTTTCGATGTGGAAATTCCCACATTGATGGAGGGAAAAAATGTTTTTCAATCGGAAACCGTTTCGCAGCGAAATTGATTTATAAGTATTAC
Source organism: uncultured bacterium (assembly GCA_965364865.1). Lineage (GTDB taxonomy): Bacteria > Planctomycetota > Phycisphaerae > UBA1845 > UBA1845 > CBDTZI01. The sequence goes on from CBDTZI010000070.1 coordinate 10,053, forward strand.
AAAGGAGGCTTTTCAGATGGCCAAGATAAAACTCGACCCCGCCCTGTATGACCGCGTCAAAGTGATTGCGGAAAAAGCGGGCTATGGGTCAACGGAAGAATTTATTATCCACATCATCGAAAAGGAATTGTCCATGCTCGAATCGGCGGAAACGGACGACGAAGTAACCGAACGTCTTCGTGGATTGGGATATTTGGAATAACGATGTGAAAATAGCCCGGACCAACTTCTATCCGCATTAAAAATCGTTATTGACTTTTGTATTATAATAATATAATCTCTGCAGAAATGATAGCATTGGATATATGCAAGTTTCTATTCATGCGTGTGGAGAAAATATAATGACAAACGAGTCGCCGAATCAACAATCTCAACAAACAAAGCATAAGGATACTGCAACTCCCAACAATGAAGATTTAAGAACCTTTACCCTATCCTGTCAACATTATAAAGGAACGGGCATCTCGCCCGCAGGTTTTGTCGGACTAATCATCGGATCAGTTGCAATGATAACCAGTATCGTTAGTGTAACATATCAGCTAACATCCAAACCGCTCAATAAAAAAATAAGTGAACTTGAGATAGAAATGCAAGATATCAAGTTAAAAAATGACAACTTAACGAATGTATCTAGGAATTATAAGAGTGAATCTCAAACAACGGCGCCAGTCAGCCATATCGATAATGCACCCGAAACGACACCCCCCTCTAACAATATCCAAAAGACGGAGGAAGAACCAATCCACTCGTTTGATTCACATACCCAGAAGCTCGAACTTGTTTCTGGCGACACAGAATTCAAAGGGCATGATCCATCTGTGCATGTGATAGTCTCTCTGCGCGCTGCAGGAACAAAGGTTTACGCAGACTTGATCTGCAGCATGAGGGAAGCGGGTAGGCCTGGTGGAGGAAATACAGTTGCCAGATTATCAAAGTCGTTACTGATAAAAGATGTCGGTAAAGAGATTAAGAATATCGTGGGAATCCCGTTGGTTTCTGAATTCGAGTGGGTCGATAGAAATTCAAGACCACTGGTAAAATCTTTCGATAACAGAAAAAATTTCAAGAACCTTACAATCGTTGCCGATGGTGATGGACCGGATGTAGGACATCATAGCAGCATTCAGTTCTGGCTCCACGAATTTCGTGTAGAAGTGTATGAATAACACCCAATGGTTCGACAGTCGAAATAAAAACATTCCACACTTTTCTTTGAAAATCAGCATTTTTCGGATGAATATACTCCTTGCATCTTGAATAAGTAATTCTCCATACTTAAACAGCCGACATGAACGAAGAAGTAACCTGTCGAGTTCGTAATTTATGCTATTTTGAATAAAATACTAAAAAGTATGAACCGCGACTTCAAATCCTTAGCCAAA
>CBDTZI010000071.1:0-11387 GCA_965364865.1 uncultured bacterium
GTCGGCTGCGGTTGGCACTCCGATGTCCGACCGCTGTCCTATCAACGTGAGCACGTTCACTTCGGTGGTCGATTCAGAATCGAGACGGTAGAGTTGGGTGCCCGATTTCAAGCCGAAGATCTCTCCACGTCTTCGATGTTTGGTCAAAAAATGGAGCTTGCCGTTGACAACGAACAAGGCTTCGCAATCAAAGTGCCAGTTCTTTCCTGGATAGGTGTTTTGATCGGGATAACGCACCGGTAGGAATCGAAGGGTGCGTGTATGATCAACTACAAACGGGTTGGGCTCGATGATTTCGTATACACCCAGGTTGCGGCGTGCGTTGCGATTGTTACCCATATCAGCGATGAAGATTCGACCGTTCGCGTAACTGATGTCCTCCCAATCGACATTGCGGGCGTTCAAGATTTTCAGTCCAGGCCACTCTTGATTTGCGAATCGGGTTTGAAGAGAGGGCGGAATGACGGGTTCACCGTTTAGCGTGATCGCAAAAATACGTGCCACATCGCCGCTGTCATTATGCACCCAGTACACCCCCGCATAAGACGACCGTGTTATGCCGCTCACTTCTTTCAGGGGTTTATGTTTGAGTTCGGCGATTTGTTGAACAGCCTGCTGGGCCAAGGCACCCTCCGCGATGATGGTCAGGCAGGCCATTACAAAAAAGAAGTGCTTTATTCGAGCTGATCTAATCAAGTCGGCATTGTCCATACCTCCCACTCTATCTCATGTTGAGGGTTTTCAAAAGTACTGGATTCAGCGTGACTTACGATGATTCGGGGCGACAGGATTTGAACCTGCGACCTCTTGACCCCCAGTCATCAAAACCATTAAAAATGCCGTTGTCACGACACCATGAACGCGGTTTTTCGTATCAAAAACAAAGATATTATGATGTGTTGTGTTGGCGTCGTACTCGTATGGTGATGGTTTCGGTATGGCATTACGGCTTGAGTTCTACTGGAGTTCCACTGACGCAAGCATTTATTACGGAGTGACAGCTGTGACGGTAGTGACGGTCAATTACGGGAATGTTCTAAAAATTAGGCGTAACAATCGAACGTCCTACTCAATTAGATTAAGTATGTAAAAGGCCGTCATCACCGTCATTGTAATAGGCAATCGAGCTATGGAGCTAATAAATATGGTTAATAATTGATTGGCTGGAAAATGTGCGAAGGAATTTTTTCGCGGCTACAGACACGCAAACAAAATGTTCCTGCAACAAAACATGAACGTCCTATAAACATGAATGTATTGCAAAATATCCTTGTTTTTTGTGCTCTAAATACTGTTTTAGCAATCATCATGTGCTTGATACTTTGCCCACACCACGTGCCCGCGTGCGTGAGGCACATTATCGAGAGTAAATAACTGCGTGGCGGGTATAGAAAACGAATACGAAGAAAGACATTGCAATGTCCACAACCAAAAGAGCCTCAAAGAATAAGATAAATCAAATCACAATGGCGTTTGATCTAATGGCCTATGCGAAGGAACACCGCCTGCGAACACGAAATCTTCACGATGGTTACCCAGTACAGCCTGTTAGACTAAAAAAGCAAGGTAGGTACGCAATCAAGTTATTGGGGCGAGGATCGATATGATGTAATTGTGGGCCAAAATGGATATATCACTCAAGACGACGACAAATTGTCTATCGTCTTATTTTACAAAACAAGTCGTGGGGTCATCATGGCTGGTAAGCGATTAAAGAAAATGGGCGCTTGTATTGAACAGGAAGGCGATGCTGAAATAAATGCGACGTTTCCTGAGGATTGCATAGCCGATGCTCTGGATTTGATAAAAGCATCGCGTATTCCAATGAGGAACCCAGCTGGGAATCCTACGAACCTCGGTTTCAGGGCACGTTAATCGGCCTAGAATCGATTTTATTAGGATTGGGTACGGTTTTATACAGGGGAATGATTTTGAATTGATTCTAGATCGAGCTGGCTATCCCCAAATCAGACAACGATGGGTGATCCACATCGAGTGGTGCGAGTTATTCCTCTCGCGCGTATATATACTGATTCTTCTTTCAACCCCGCTTTTTGAGAGAACGTAGAGGGGATCGGTTAGCTTCGTAAGACGTTAGCATCCCCCTCGCGCGTACATTGTACAAACCACTTTTCCGTTACCCCGCATTACGAATCCTTGTAGATTGATTGCACCGTTTCAAAATTGACGTTACCACCTAATGCCCTACGGTGATCAGGCTTTTTTCATTCCGGAAATATCTATCCCGAACCTGGAGGCTTCCCCGACATACCGATGATGGAGGACTACACGATGATCCGTCGTATGTGATGCATGGAACGCATCCAGATCAAACCGGCACCGGTCATCACATCGGCTCGCCGATGTATCAAACACGGTGTATAGCGTACGACGTTATATAATCTAATTTTTCTGAGTACAGTAGATGATCCACAACGTCATGGTTAACCAAAAAAATAATATTATGGAAGGATAGCACAGGAGCTACATTGTTGAATTTAATCGAAACAAGATACCCGATTGTTTATATAACAGATTTTTGACGGTTGGTAATTAAAAGTGTACCAACCGTAAGTAAGCAAAGCGTCATCACTAACATACCCCACTCTGAAACCGTAGGAACAAACATTCTATTTACAGTAACGGATACTGTATCACCGGAACCATCTTCAATGCCGTCATTAGGAACAACCGTACATTCGATCTGAGAAAATTCGGTCAATACATTTCGAGGAAGTGTATCAGAATGCGCCGCAGAAGTGACTTGGCGGACTATGTTATTATCTGCTTTCCATACATAGTGATACCGTACAATGTCAAAATCAGGATCATCCAGCGTCAATGAAGTGTTGACCAAACAAGAAAGCACATCCCCAACTCTTGGATCGGATGGTTCGAATTCAACGGTGATCGGTTCGGGTGGACGATTAAAATCAGGGTCACGCGTAGCTACAACCTCAAATGGTGCCTCGATTAACAGTGTACCATTTATACTTAATTGTACATGCCATGTACCCGTGATCGTGTGCATATCAGGAACGTTGTACGTCCACCACCAGTTAAACCATCGCCAAAAAAATGGATTATTGAAATTCTGATTTCCAGAATTGAACGCTACGCTGCCATTGGGTCTAAGAAAAACGATACGCCATTGACTGCTAGTGGGCAACGCGGTCCCGTACCACCAGACTCGAACACTAGAATCAGATAACGCAATCTGGCCGGTTCTTGGCCACTCATTAGGCCATGCACCAGAGGCATTTATATTCAATTGTGTAATTCCGAAATCGTGCAAGTACATCGAGCGATCGAGAGGTGGTTGATTTACCCATCCACTATCACCGGGGTTGCAGGCACCTGTGAACGGTTCATGGACAACTCCATCGTCGCGTATTTCAAAATGTAAATGAGGACCGGTACTTACGCCGCTGGATGCGCACAATCCTAATTGCGTACCCGCAGATACCTGTTGCCCTATCGTGACCTCAACACTATTTTTTTTAAGATGCCAGTACCAACCTTCGCGCCCAGCACCATGATCAACAATAACAAAATTAGCGGGTTGCCCTGCCCACACAGTGTTCATATCATCTTCACCGTCATGTGTAGCCATAACCACACCGTCCTGGGCTGCGAATACCGGTACGCCGATGATTTGTTCGCCGAAGCTACGTATGTCGGTGTCACTGCCGCCATGACCGTTGTAGGTGAAAGAAGTACAATCCCAATCGTTGAATCCAGATGTTGGGTCCATATCTACATAATTGAAGACAAACAAGTCACGCCACAACCGACCAGCCAATGGAAAAAAAGTTAGTTCTGGAGGCTCTTCAGAAATGCCCTGTTGTTTGTTTATCTCGTTATTCTGTTGGTAATTTTGAATGAGCTGATTTACAAGTTGTTTATCTTGTTCTGAGATACACGATTCTGATTGTGAAGAACCAATGGGTCCGCCACCGCCCAAAATCTGCCCCTGCGCATTCGTACCAAATATAATAATTAATATAAAGACGCGATTGAAGATGTTGACTGATTGATTGTACATCGCTCCCTCTCCAAACTACATACAACAAATGAGCATTCAATCCACAGACTAACACTTGGAGCCAAGAAATACTAGAAAATTTTCTTTTTTTTTGCAAAAACCGCAGTTAATTTACTACTATGGTACTCAAAAATGCTATCAGTAATGATGCGTGGGCTAAATGCGGCTATTCTATATACGCACGATTATTCATTTTGGTTTACGAGCTAACACTACGAATTGTCTGGGTGATAACCGGTAGTCGGAATATCCTCGATAAAACCGAACCCGAAAACCTAATTCGCGTAACCCTCGAGCGATTTCTTTCCTCGGGTACACTTTGAGTCGATGTACTTCTTCGCTGCGTCGATAGCTCTTACCCGTTCTACGAAACGTCGTGATCTTCCGTATGATTGTGTTGGAGCCGCCGTCCTCCCGGATGGTTGCGATGCACGCCCAGTCGTCTCCGACCCGCGCAACTGTTCTCGGTTCTATACTCCCCGCCGCCGGTTCGCGTGCATCGAAGATGAAGACACCGCCGGGATTCAGTGCGTTAAATACTTTCCGAAAGACACGCTTAATACTTCTGGCACCATCCAGATAGTTGATGGGCTCACCGAGTGACGTTACGGCATCGCATACAGGTAGCTCGACTTCAGCGAAAGAACCATGAATCAAGCGGCCCGCGGGTACACGTTGTTTTGCAGCCCTGATCATGCTCTTGGATAAATCCACTCCGCAGACTTCGTATCCTTCCTTTACCAATCGTTCAAGCCATTGACCGCCTCCACAACCAAGGTCAAGGATCAAGCCATTGGAGATGCGGCGCTCTTGTAGCCAGCCCAAGATAGCGGGTGCAGCTCGCTCCCAATGAAATCCGTATCCTTCGATATGGACATGAACGAGATCATCCAGATACAGACGTTGCTTAGGCATTGGGGCAGTATCCTTCATTGCTAATCGGTCACTACTATAACCTATGAATGAATCGCAGCGAAAATTGATTACTGAATCGTGCGCTTCCAATTGCTCTAGATTATATCATCTCGTTTTTCGTTCTTCGATCGTTTCGTCTTCCCATACAACGGGGATTCCTTCCGCCTCAAACAATTCCTCAATGAGCATCATTCGATCACCATCGCTGGGTCGTTTGGGAAAAACAATACCCGGACTGACATCTTTGGATTGATCATCTCCTAATCCTTCAAGCTGTGAATGGATATAGTCCCAAACTTGCTTGGCCTGTCGTCTTACGTTTCGTCGTACTGCGGGCAGGGTCATCTTATCCCAGTCCGAATTTTTAATCTCGACAACAGCAACCAATCCATCATCAACATCAACGTGAATATCGATTCGTCCTTTTCTGCCACTTGGTTTGATTATGTGTTTTTCTCGAACGGGTTTACCTTCCGCGGTCTCTTCCCAATCCTTCTGCACCTTGTCATGAAAGGCTTTACCGTCACGAAGTTGTTTGGGTTCTTTATTTGATGCCATTATGATCATCACCTTACATTCACCACATACGTCACAGCACACTCAAATAGTATACGAGGCCTTCAACTCAATACATTGTGGTCAATATAATCGTTTGTTGGATCAAGGCCTAATGTGGATATGGTTAAATGCGGTGTGGTTGTCGATCAAAGGTAAGCTTGATGGTGATCAACAACATTAATATCAAAATCAACATCCCCCAATCCGAAACAGCTGGGATGACGACCTCTTGTTCCGCGCAATCGGGGGTGCCGTTGTGGTTTTTATCGATCCGATCATCTTCACCCGAACACTGGTCATTACAATTGGCCACTGTGTCGAAATCAAAATCGTTATCAATAATCCCGCAGCCACACTGACCGAAGCTAAATTTCAAACGGTCGTTCGGGCAGTTGTCTCCGCATGATCCGTCCCAACCGTCGCTATCCACGTCACCATCACAAAAAGACTCATCCGTATTCGGATTACCACCGAATAGTACACAACAAGCCGGGTCAAGTTCCTGACAGGTTCGCACGCTCGGCGATTCGTTGAAACAACATGCGGATATTGAACTACACACACTGCCTGTGCCACCCGGCGTACCGCCCTGATCCTCACAGCAAACAGGATCAAGCATCGCACACGTCGCGTCGGGCAGACAGCAGGCCTGCACGGTGGAGCAGGTTTGACTCGGTAAAAAAGTACCGTTCGCACCCAGGCACGTGCTTTGTGACATCGTGTTGCAGTTGTCGTCATGTAGACAACATGCGCCGAAAGCGTTGTAGGTATACGAAACGGTATTGGGTGAACCGCCGGTGTTAAAGGTGAAGGTGGTGGTTTCACCGAAGGATAAGGGTCGATCCAACACGATCTGTACGGTCTCCGGATCACCGTTGTCTAATCGGCGGGTCTGCAACACGACAGGTACTCCGCCGCCGGTTGTCGATACCGTGACATCGTCGATAAAGACGTAACCGGGTTGATCGAAGGTGATCGTGAAGCGATCAAGATCAGGGAATTGATTGGAGTTGATCACGCCGCTCGGTGGATCGGAGGCGACGATAGCCTCGCCGTCGCCGATGGTTCCGTAACGCACGAAATCCCACTCGTTGACCGCGTTGCCATCTACACAGGCACATCCACCAAACTGTAGAAATACTCCGAGAGGCTCACTCCCCTGTCCGATTGAAGAAAAAATCTCCTGACCATCCACGTAATAAGTGTAGTTAAGGCCGTCGAAGCTCTCGAAGCGGTAGGTGTGGAACTCGCTGGTATCCAGACCCAAGACAAAATCGCCACCCTCGAATGAAAAGACCGCATTACCAAACATTTCGATGAGGTCAAACAGTTTTATGTAACGTACTTTGAAAGTACCATCGCTAAATCTGTTAACGGGGTTAAACACCTGATCCGAACGGAAGTTCCACTCCACCCAGAATGTCTCCGGGGGGGGGGGGACACCGGCGTCAGTTGAGATTCGCATATGGTAATTCACATTATCTCCACCATCCTGCCAGGTAAGGACGAAGTGGCCGTCCTGCAACGAGGTGCTGCAAGCACCTTCACACGGATTAAATATAGTCCATCCGGCTGAGGCATCGTCGGGTGTGACATCCCCCTCATAGCGGTAGAGCAGTTCATCCGCGTGAACATTTGCTACGAAGAACACCATAACCAAAATGATCGATAACCATTTGATCGAAAAATCACCTAAGAAAAGTCGAAATAAGACCGAACCGCGCCCGTCAGGAAGCGGCCACATCTTTCGCCGGGGATAAACCCGGGCGCTACATCATGCCCACGCAACACACAGGTGTGAAGCGTGGGACATGCCAAACTTGTGGCGCATACCACCCATCGCTTCTCTGACCGGGAGATTCCTCGTCTACATCCAATCGAATCTTACCCTCAATACACGATTTTCTCAACTAAAATCGAAAAAAAAATTTCGCGCCTAAACTCTTTATTTATATGGATTTACGTCATTCAGCGACATAGTGCCACAGAACAACACTTGACAGACACAAATTGGCACACATAAGGTTCCTATAACAACACGATTAGAGACAAAAGGGGTGTCTCACAGGGGGGCATCTCAGAATATACAATTCCGTTCAATTTAAGAGGAGGGTTGCATCATGAACTTAAATCGTTTGCGGTTGTTTTTATTGTGTTTTTGTTTCTGTATCTTTGGTGGTTTTTTTATATCCATGTCTTCAGGGGCGGTTCTATCTTCTGATACTCAATCGTTTCTGAATTCGCATCCGGGAGTCTTTCCCACCTATGCAAATAATCGACTTGTCGCTTTGTCCGGTGCCACGATGGCTACCGATAGCGATACCAACACGACGACTCAAGAATTTGTCGATTATTTTCTTTTTGATCCTGTTAATGGTTATAAAGATGCGCTGGGAGTGGATAACCTGGTTTTGGATACTACGCCTATAATGAATGAATGTGCAACAGGCGCTAAAGTATTTATCTACACGCAGAAGATTGATGATTTACCCGTTCTTGGTTCGAGAGTTACGATTCCGGTTCTTTTGGGATCGACAGAAAAAATATTCCACATCGGAATCACCCTGGTACAACCGCCTGCGGCGTTATCCTTTCCTGATGATGTCATTACAGACTCGGCGGCTGCGGTCAATATTGTTGACAACGATCCGGCTTACGATCATCTCACTTATTTCTCCTCTGCTGAGGAATACATAGTTAAAGATAGTGACGGCATTTTTCACCGCGCATGGATGTTCGTCGGGGAGAACGACGACGAGTCAAATTGGTTCTTCGTAGACGCGATTAGCAGTGAAATTATTGAGGAGCATGATCGCGCATTAAACGCCGACATTGAAGGAAAAGTTACGGGGTGGGCAACTCCATCACCCAGCGCGGACAATCCGGACCACGAACTTAATTGTCCCATAGAGATGGACATGCCGGGTATTGAATTGAAAATCGAAGGTTTCCCTGCAATACCTACAAATGATGACGGTACATATACATATACCGGTCTTGCCGACGAAACGTCTTATACGATCAATACCAGCCTGATCGGCGATTGGGTAGAAGTTATTGACAAACGTGGAACTACGTATGAACTTAAAGAGTCGATTAGCCATACGGCTCTTGTTTCACCAATAACTGATGCTGACATCGTTTTTAATGTGGACTGGAATACCTGCAGTGGACGGATTGATGATGACGTGATGAAAACGGCTCAGATGAATGCGTTTATTACCGTTCAGCGAACACACGACTGGTTTAGAAATTTACTTCCTTCTGGATATAATAACATCGATAAACGTGTTAAAGCTGTTGTAAACAAGACAGAAGGTTTCCCAGCTCAGTTTATTCCCAGTGAAACAGAAGGAGAAAGTAAATTGGTTTTTAGTCAGTCAGTCACTATGGGTTGCGGTGGCTCAAATCTTACAAATAACTGGGCAGCTCCCGATATTATTGCCCATGAGTACGGACACTTTATATTACATTCAATGGGATTTTGGCCGGCTCAGAGCGGTGGTCTGGATATTGAGGATCAACGAAGAATAGGCGCTTTTCAAGAAGGTTCTGCAGATGTTGTTATGGCACTGATGTTGGGTACGACCTGTCAAGGATTGGATTTATGCAGAACCGGAGACCCTGCACACTGCCACCTTGAATTTGATGTTGGTCAGAGTGTTGAAGGTATTGGACAGTCCCATATTCGTGGTCGAGCAATATCTGGAGCGTTTTGGAATACACGTGAAGAGCTCATCGCAACTTTTCAGAATGATCCCGACCCCGAAGCATCCGCCAAGGCGGTCATCGATCCGCTCTTTGCTAAATTTTTGTGTTATACCTCTGGCATTCTGGATCAGAGAGTTCTCTCAGAAGTCCTCGCGGCGGCTGATGACGACCCGGACACGCCGCAGATTCCTTATGCAACGGAGATCATTGCCGGCTTTACCCAGCACGGCTGGGTGGCTCCGCCCTGCGACGCCACCGATGGTTTGATCGTCGAGTGGGACGTTTCCGGAACTCCCCAGCCAGGTACGGATTACTCTGTATTCTCGGTGTTGACTTCCGACGGTTGCCTGCCGGAAATCCAGCTGCACACCACCGAGGTCGATGTGCTTGGAATTATGGTACCAGTTACTAAGTGGAATATTGGTCGTGAGGTCAACAACGTAGCGGCCAGCATCCGTGCAGTGGGTACCGACTGGGACTCAGCTTCAACAGCGCTTGGTATCGAAGTTGTGGTAGGTGATCCACTCATTGCCCAAGTAGGTGGGGTCCACGAAATCATAGTCGATTCTCAGCGCGATGCTCAGGATGACCCAAGCAATTGGACAAGCATTCGACTGGGTTTGGAGGGCGATCTCAACGGCATGGTCAAACCTGAGACGTACAACGGTTCTGGTGGACGAGTCAGCGGCAGCGTTGACGGATCATCTTCTTTTCTGACAGACATCAGAGCTGTGGAACTCGGTGAGGGTGCCGGTGGTGGAGTAGAAGATAAGACCCTCGAAGTCAAAAAAGAGTTCAACGGCAACATCACGCTCGATAAACACCCCAGCGGAAATACACTCACGCTGGGTCGCAATAATGGGACAAGTACGGGTCGTATCGATATCAAAGACACGGTCACCGACGTCGGGGGTATCATACGCATCAAGGGCACGTTCGACGGTACGATTTGTGCCAAGGGTATTACGCTGGCAGACGTATCCGTAGATGTGTACGGACTCAACGCGAAGATTTTTAACAATCCCGAATACACTTCAGACCCATGTTCCATCGATATCCTTGATGTCGCGAACAATACGCCGGGGGCGCCACTGGAAGAAGATGAAACGGAACGGTTCAGTAAAAACCGTTACCTGGCGTTTAAGCCGGAAACATTTATTCCAGGCACAAGTAATTTGGGCACGAATCGGATACGCGTACAGCTCGTATCCTTACACCATCCTCCCGCTATTCCCTCCGTAACACCGCCCGATTACTCTGCCCTTGAAGGCGAATTCCGCTGGGTGGGACAGCCTCAGGAGTATTGTGAGGGTGGCGCGTGTACGACGATGTTCTGGGGGGCGGCGTTGCAGTGTGACCCCGTTGACATTGTCTGGAACGATCTTACTAACTGGCCTCCCCTGAATGATACTCTATATGTGTATGGTGCTGATGTCGTACCCAGTTCCTTGTATGAAGTTCAGACGATCGTAAACCTATATCCATCGAGCATCATTACGGTTGAGACCGCTCTCTGGGGCGATGTCGTCGCACCGTTTAATCCCCCCAGTATATCATCACAACCAAATTTAGCTGATGTATTAGCAATAGCGGATAAATGGCTTGGTGCTGTCGACCCGATCAAGTCCCGCGCACAGTTGCAAGGCAACGTATTCGATCCAAATCAGTCGGTTGGTATTGCTGATGTTCTCAAGTGTGTGGACGCCTGGTTGGGTGTTGCCTATCCGTTTAATGATCCGCAGACGTGTCCGTAACGGGGTTGATTAGCGGACGTTACGGTTTTTGAAGAAATTTACAGGATTTTTGAGGTGTATTTTGATAAGATACGAAGAGTCAGAACGTGTTTTGATGCTGTTGCCCGCTTCCTCACGGGCGCGTCTCGGATATGTTTCGATACCGATAAATCGGGATTTCTCCCGACAAGTCGGGATCAACTTTTTCTTAGGTGATTTTCGATGAAATGTTTATCGATCATATTGGTATTGATGTTCTGCATAACAACTGTTTACGCGGATGAACTGCTCTACCGTTATGAAGGGGATGTCGCACCCGATGACCCCTCAGCCGGGTGGGTTATATTTCAAGAGTGTAATGGTGCTTGCAGCACCTCCTTGCAGGACGGCCACTTCGTCCTCACCTGGCAGGATGGTGGCGATTT
>CBDTZI010000072.1:0-11380 GCA_965364865.1 uncultured bacterium
ACGATACGACTTTTACGGGACAGCACATTGGCGTTGAGAATGATTTCCTGGTCGGTGTGCGAAATGATGAGCGTGTTAAACGTTCGCTGAACGGTTTCACCCAGAAATTCCTGCAACCATTGCGCCTGTTCGCTGAGTCTGACCAGGGCTTCACGAACCTGAGAGTTAACCTCGGCTTCGATGAGCGGAATGATGTTGTTGCGGATTCGGTTGCGCATGGGTTCATCAAATTCGTTCGTATGATCTTCCCTGTAATCTACGCCGGCGTCGGCTAAATAGTTCAAAATGCTCTGACGTGTGAATTTGAGCAGGGGTCGAACGATACGCACATCACTGCCGGGCGTTAAGGAGCGTGTGGGTGGAATGCCGCCCAATCCGCGCAGTCCCGTTCCTCTGAAAATGCGATGTAAAATTGTTTCCGCGTTGTCGTCGGCGTGGTGTCCCACCGCAATGGTTTTTGCACCCGTCCGCAAACAGACCCGACCAAAAAACGCATACCGTTCCTGTCGTCCCGCCTCTTCCAGGCTTATGGATTGCTCCTTGGCCAATGCGGGGATATCACGAGATTCGATCGTGCAGGAAATCGACAGTTGATCCGCGGTGGCCTGCACAAAGGCCGCGTCCTGATCGGCATCATCAAGTCGTACCTGGTGATTCAAATGAGCGATGTGAAGATCGAGTTGCCATTCGTGTGAACGGTTGAGTTCAACCAATAAGTGTAACAAGGCGATCGAATCCGGGCCGCCCGATACACCCACAACAATTCGGTCATCTTTGTTGATTAACGGCTCGGTGAGTAATGATTGGGCGAGCGTTTTTAGCATGATATTTTTTCGTGTTCTATCGGATCGCTATGAAACCCACGGTATCGCAATGATGATGATAGTGTAACGCTCTGCAAAATTGCAACAAGAATCTTAAAACAGACCAGCTACATCACCCATCGTTTCCGAGAGTGTGGGGTGCGGATGGATAATGTGTGCAAGGTCGTAGGCCACCGCTCCCATCTCAATCGCCAGCACACCTTCCGCAATCATCTCGCCGACGTGTGGACCCGCCAACCCGACGCCGATCACTCTTTGCGAAGATTTGTCGATAATCAACTTGGTGACGCCATCGGTTCGGCCCATGGAAACGGCTTTGCCCGATGCGGACCAGGGCATTTTCTTGATCACGATATCCATTTTCTTTTCTTTTGCCTCGGCTTCGGTGTAACCCGCCCATGCGATTTGTGGATCGGTAAATACTACCGCGGGGATCGCACGCGGTTCAAACACCGCGTCTTTGCCTGCCAATCGATCTGCGAGCACCGTTCCTTCGTGTATCGCTTTATGGGCCAGCATGGGGTTGCCGATGACGTCACCGATCGCGAAAATTTTCTTTGCGGAGGTGCGGAATTCTGAATCGACTTTGATGAATCCGCGTTCGTCCAACTCAACGCCGGCTTTTTCAAGATCAAGCTCGCGAGAGTTTGGCCGACGACCCACAGCGACCAGTACTTTGTCAAACGTGTTTGTTTTGGGAGGTTGCTTCCCTTCAAATCCAACTTCGATACCGCCTTTGACTTCTTTCATGCTGACGACTTTGGTGTCGAGGCAGATTTCTTCGAATTGTTCTTTGAGACGCTTCAACAAGGGCCTGGCCAGATCGCTGTCGGTACCGGGCATCAGACCGGGTGTCATTTCAACGACAGTGACTTTGGAGCCGAATCCCGCATAAACCTGTCCCAACTCCAATCCGATATAACCGCCACCGATGACCAGTAACGATTTGGGGATGTCCTGCATGTCCAACGCCGTGCGAGAATTCAACACATTGGGAGATTCAATCTGAACGCCCCGAAGATCAATCGATCGTGAACCGGTGGCGATGATGGCACGCTTGAATTTGATACGTGGAACCTCGCCGCCGTGAAGACGAACATGTTTGTTGTCTTCAAACCGAGCTGTAGCGTGTATTTTTTCAACCTTGTATTTTTTACACAACGCGTCCAGGCCGCCGGTGAGCTTGGAAACGACTTGTTCCTTCCATTCGCGTATGGCCTTCACGTCCAATTTGGGTTTGCCGAACTTAATACCCATTTCTTTGGCTTGGGAGGCGGCGTGTATTAATTCCGAAAGATGTAAATACGTCTTTGAGGGGATACAACCACGTTGCAGACAAACTCCGCCCAACGCAGGGGATGAATCAACAATGGTGGTTGCGATACCGTTGGCGGCGGCTCGAAAAGCCGCATGATAACCGCCCGGACCGCCACCGATGATTAACAGATCCGCATCCTGCGTGAATTCGCCCACAACCATTTATGATGATCCTTATGAAAGTTAATGTTTTTTATTAATGAGTAATCAAAATCTTTCGCGCCGGAAAGATCTAATCAATGAGAAACAATGCCGGATTTTCCAGGTGGCTAATAATATCCGTGGTAAAACGAGCGGCGTTCGCTCCGTCGGTCGCACGGTGATCAAAAGATAAATTCACCGGCAGCATCTGACCCGGTACGATCATATGATCCTTGACCACCGGAACATTTCTCGTTTTACCCAGACCCAGTATCGCGACCTCCGGATAATTGATAATCGGCGTGCTGAACATACCACCCAACGCACCAACATTGGTAATGGTAAATGTACCGCCGCGTAAATCTTCGATGTCAAATTTATTGGATCGAATCTGATCGGCCAAGGCACGAAGCTGTACCGCGATGCCTTGCAAACTCAACGTATCAACGTTTCGCAACACCGGAACGATCAAGCCGCGTGGCGTGTCCACCGCGATGCCGATGTTGACGTAATCCTTATAAATAATGGTTCCACCCTCTGAATCAAAGCTGGAATTAAAGATCGGGTATTTACGAAGGGCGATGCAACAGGCCTTTATGACAAATGTCATCAACGTCATTTTCGGGTCGTTGCCGGTGGCTTCATTCATCACATGACGCATTCGATCCAGCTCACCGACGTTGGCTTCGTCTGAGTGAGTGACGTGAACCGCAGTAAACGCGGATCGAGCCATCTGCTTAGCGATAGTTTTGCGAATCTGATTGATCGGTTCTTTGCTGATCTTTCCCCATTTGTCCACGTCTGCGACGCCGGGTAACGGCTCCGATCGTTTGCGTGCGGTTTGTCTCACTGGTGCAGATGCGCCACCCTTACCTGGTGAAAATCCTTCGACGTCTTCTCGGGTCACTCGACCCCCCGGGCCGCTGCCGGTGATTTGATCTAAATCGACGCCCATCTCTCGAGCGAGCTTGCGTATCGCAGGAGCGGCAGCTGCCGTTGTTTTTCTGGGTGCCTCGGTAACGGCTTGAGCAGGAGCAGCTGCTGGAGCGGGTGTGGCTGGGGCCGCGGGTTTTTCTGCCGGCGTTTTGGCCGGTAGTTTTTCAGTCTTGGATTTTGCGGTGGTCGTCGCGCCATTACCACCAGCGGTATCGTCAAAGGTAACGATCACATCGCCGACGTTCACGGTCTGGCCCTCTTTCACATGAACCGACTCCGCGATCCCTTCGTAAGGGGATGGAATTTCAACAGCGGCTTTGTCCGTTTCGACTTCCATCAGCGACTGGTCTTCGCTTATATTTTCGCCCTGTTTGATCATCACGCGGATGATCTGCGCTTCGGTAATCCCTTCACCGAGATCCGGTAATGTAAATTCTCTTGGCATGATTTCTTGCTCCAACCGAAACGGTATTTTACAGTTGATCGTATTCGTTAATAAAGCTCACCCGACCAGAAACGTCCATGGCGTCTAATTAAAAAGCCAGCACTTCCTTGGCGGCGTGCGTAATTCTTTCCGCGTTGGGTAAAAACGCCCGCTCACGGGCAAAGTAGGGGAATGGTACGTCATAACCGGTGATTCGTCGAATCGGCGCCTCCAGATGCATCAGGGAGTTTTCCACGATTCGTGCAACCACTTCTGATCCGATTCCGAAGCTTCGATGGCCTTCATGGATCACCGCAGCCCGTCCGGTTTTGTTGACCGAGGTGGTAATCGTCTCGGTGTCCAACGGCGATACGGTGAGAAGATCGATCACTTCAACGGATACTCCGTCCATCTCTTCAAGATTATCCGCCGCTTCCAGGGTAGGCCTCATCATCGCACCGTAGGAAATCAATGTGATGTCCGATCCCTCTCGAACGACCTGCGCTTTTCCCAACGGCATGGTCTCAGGCTCTTCCGGAACTTCCTCTTTGAAGGCTCGATAGACCGCTTTGGGTTCATAGAAAATGACCGGGTCAGGGAAACGGATGGATTCTAATAGCAATGCCCGCGCGTTACGCGGCGTGGACGGGATGACCATGTAAAGGCCCGGGGTATGGGCGTAATAGGCTTCCCGGCTTTCGCTATGATGTTCCACCGCGCGAATGCCGCCGCCGTAAGGCATACGAATGACCATCTGCATTCCATAACGGCCGCGTGTGCGGTTGCGAAAGCGGGATACATGCTGTTCGACCTGATGGAAGGCCTGATAGGCAAATCCGGAAAACTGCATCTCCGCTACGGGCTTCATCCCGTACATTGCCAATCCCACGGCACCGCCCACAATAGCCGCTTCAGCCAGCGGTGTATCAATCACTCGTTTCTCACCGTAGCGTTTCAGCAAATCAGCCGTAACCCGAAACACCCCTTCGTCCAGGCCGATGTCCTGTCCCAATAAAACGACGTTATCATCTGTGCGTAAAGCGTCGTCCAATGCGAGATTCAACGCGTTCACCATGTTCATCAAAGCCATAAATTCATTCTCAATTTTCGTCGGTGATTTAATAATAAAATAACGTTAGTGTCCTACGCCGAGGCCTTCACGTTCGATCGCTTCCGCGAATTCCTGTCGTTGTGCTTTTAATTCTTCCGGCATTTCTTCGTAAACGTAGTCAAAACAATCCAGCGGATTAACGTCGCGACATTCTTCGTAACGAACCACTGCGTCTGCAACCTCTTTTTTAATATCCGCTTCGATTTCGTCGATCAGCTTTTGATCGAGAATGCCTCGGCCGATCAGGTATTTTTGATAGCGCGGGATCGGATCAAGCTTTTCCCATTTTGCGACTTCTTCATCCGAACGGTATTTTTTCGGGTCGTCCGCCGTGGTGTGAACGCTGAGTCGATACGTCACGGCTTCAATCAACGTAGGCCCGCCACCGCTTTTGGCTTTTTCGACCGCCTCCGTCGTGCCCACATAAACGGACAGCGGGTCATTGCCGTCGAGTTGTAATCCGTCGAATCCATAAGCCAACGCTTTTTGGGCAATCGTTTCGGAAGCGGTTTGTTTTTCGCGGGGGATGGAAATTGCCCACTGGTTGTTCTGCACGAAAAAGACTATGGGTAAATGATAGGCACCGGCAAAGTTCATCGCCTCATGAAAATCACCTTCGCTCGTACCGCCATCCCCGCAATAACATAAGACTGCTTTGTTATCCCCGCGTAGTTTCATACCCCAGGCAATGCCCATGGCGTGAGGCACCTGTGATGCGATCGGGACCGCGATCGGTAGATCGTTTACACCGTCGGGAGGTCTACATCCCTCCTCGTAGCCGCCCCAAAATTTCAGGACCGTCTCTAAAGGCCAGCCACGATGAAAAAATGAACCTGGTTCACGAAAAGCGTGAACCACCCAGTCATCCGGTTGCATGACGATGGTCGCTGCACAGTGAGCCGCCTCCTGTCCGCGACACGGACCATAGGTTCCTATTCGTCCCTGTCGCTGCATATTGATACAACGTTCGTCCAGGCGGCGGGCGGTTAACATCAGCCTGTAAATGTAAATGGATTTATCCGCGTCGAGCTTCGGGTCGAGCTGTTCGTCTACCTGACCTTTTCCGTTGAGGATAGAAAGATACTCGACGATGGGCTTAATTTTTATTTTGTGTCTTGGCACGGTTGATTTTCTCTTTCACTCATCGATACCCCAGAAGGATTACACTTTGTAATTCGTCTCCGGGCCCAAAAACGAAGACCCGCATTGTATACGAAGAGGGGTTATTTGTGTACTGGTGTGAAATAGGGGTGATTATCGAGGATTTGAACGGTTCCAGGCCCATGAAATCAGCCCGACGATGATCATGCAAGTAAAAACGAGGGACAAACTCAACGAGACCAACATGCCATCTTCAAACCTGTGAAATTTTTCGATGATGATCAGGGAGATGGGTGAGTAGTCGGGCACTCTCATCAGTGTAGTGCTGGCTACATCGCCGATCGACAGTGCGGCCACCAGTCCGGCTCCGCTGAGTAGTACGGGCCAGGACATGGGAATCAATATGTTCGTCATGAACTGTGAATCATCCGCACCGTCGGTCTGGGATTGAGAGAACATGCCGGGTCGAGATTGCCGGGCTGCGATATACACCGCCAGGATTCCGATCCAGCCAAATCGCGTGAGATAACTGATGACCATAATTGGCCAATGGTCAAAAAGATATGCGGTGGTGGAATGGTTGTAAGCCGCGATCAGTGTTTTTCCGATTAACGCGCCGGGCAGTACGCCCATCACGACAGCCCACCACAGGATCGCCGAACGATTTTTATGTGTGGTGAAAATCCCAAGCCCCATGACCAACGCCAACAAGCCGCTCAAAACGGCTACCCCGATCGTAGCCAGCAAATCGGAAGCGTAGGATTGATAAGCCAATGCGAATATGTTAATCGATTTGATGGTTGAGATTAATCCGCCCATCGGCAGGATCCACGCGAGGATAAACACACCATACAACAGTAAAAGAGATCGATGGGAAGGATGATGGATTTCAGAATTTGACGAATCGAACTTTATATCGAGAGAGGGCCGGCGGAATAAACAATACATAGCTACGAGTGAAAGAGTAATGAGGATGAGGGGTAATGTCGCGGGCCAGGCGGTGTCGATCATTAAGCTGGAGTTGCTCGCCCAGCCCAGAAGCTCAGTCGTGAAGACGATTAACCCGCTCGCGTGGGGTACGTCATAGTTGGTGACAAACAAAACCCACACTATCAAAAAACTCAACCCAATGTGCGGCCGTAACGTAGAAAAGATGACTATCACGAACGCTTTTGTGGCCGACATATCCAGGCGGGCGGCTTCATACATACTTTTTCCCGTTCGTGCCCAGCCTGAACCAAGTATCATCGTCGGAATGGGCCACGCCCATAGCGTCCACACCAGGACGCATCGAACATAAGGATCAAAATTTGCAGGCAATAATTTTTCCCAGCTGAACGCGTAAACCATGGGCGGGCAAATCAATAGTGATGCGAGTATAGCGATGATACGAGGCCGAAAAAACTTGCGACCGGACATTCCCAAAAAAAAGGATACGGGGAGTGCGATCATCACACACAACAGGGCACTCGTTGTGGACAACCAGACGCTTCGCCAAAGAAGTGCAAATTGTCTTGCGCTGAACAAAAAACCATCCGTTGGAGGTTGGGCATCTTGTATGATTTGAATAAACAGGGCGAGGGTGGGCCAGGCGATGGCGAGGATGAACAACATCCATGCAATTGAAACGCGGAATAGGTTGATGGGTACAGTTCCTCTATTGAATAAGAATTTCACGCACGGATTTAACCGCCTCATCCATCGCATCGGCTACATCATTAAATCCGATTTTCGATTCTGCGGGTAGGGTGATGCCGAGTTTGTGTGACAGTGCAGGACGTACGGGAAAATTTCTTGAATCACTTTTCGCCAGGCGTTTTTCCAGCTCAGCGGAGACCAGAAAATCGATGAGTGTTTTCGCGCTGTCGGGATTGGGGTTGTTTTTGATTAATGCGACCGAGTTGGGGATCAGCAACGTGCCCCCGTCGCCCATGTCGGGATAAATCATATCGATGGAATAGCCCGCGCGCTGCGCGACCCAGACGTCGTCGGTGTCTGTCATCGCCAACTGAACCCGGCCAGCAATCAGTGCTCGTACCGCAGAACTGTTTCCGTCCACGACCTGAATACCACCCGCTTTGATCCGGGTCAGAAAATCCCTACCCCGCGCTTCGCCCCATAAAGCAAACATGGCCGCCACATGGCCGCGAGTGGTTCCGAATAGGGGGTTGGCGATCGCGGTCATGGATGCAATTTCTGGCTGTTTCAACTGCTCCCAGTGTGTGGGCAATGCCTCTGTAGACATTCGGGTCGGATCATAGGCGATCACTCTGGCTCGGGTCGCAACCGCGGTCCACCGGTGTGACTCATCTTTGTATCGGATTGGAATATCAGCTGCGGTGGGTGGGTCGTAGGGAGACAACAGTCCTTTTTTTGCGAGGCGGATGGTATTGAAAAGTTCACTGGACCAGAAAACGTCGCATTTAGTTCGACCGCTAATAGATTCTGAGATTATTCGATTCACCAGCCCGGTTGTTTTTGAGGCCTCGGAATCGAAGACCACGACAGGTTCGAACCCGGTGCGATCGTGAAAATCTGCGAGGATCGAGCGAGCGAAGGCTTCGTCGACACTGCAATAAACTACTATTTTAGAGTCTTTAGGTTTGGACGTTGGTTTTTGGCTGCTCGAGTCGGATGGATTACATGAACTCAGCCCCATGATTGAAGTCATGAACAAACAGGAAAAAGTGAGCCGTTTTAGTTTTTGAGTCGTCATGGTCGATCCAGGCGTCATCGAGTATGTTAGTTATCATTGGGGAATCCCTACTTTTTCCACGCGCTTTACTACACGGATTTCCGCCGTCAGATTTAGGCATTGGCGCCGAGGGCACCTGCCTATACATTACGCGGCCTCAATGTACTGGTTTGAGGTAAACGGGCAACCAAAGCCCCCATCGTCTAGTGGCCTAGGACACCGGCTTTTCATGCCGGCAACAGGGGTTCAAGTCCCCTTGGGGGTAGTACTGTCGGTTTGGATACATTTTGCGGTTTGAGAATTTGTTGACCCAAACCTGACGCAAACGAAAAAACCCTCTGCATTCACGATGGAGTGCAGAGGGTTGGTTTTGTTTAGTACCCACCAATTTCAAATAGTCCTTACCGTCGATCGGGTAAAGATGTTCCTGGTTGATCATGCAAGTTTATCGGTTAGTCCATCTCCATAATTTTTCGGAAATCATCAATCAGACGGATCGATTTGTCAGCCTCGATTCGTTGTTCTTTGGTTAAGAGTTTGAACACATCTGCATGGACCTGTTTGTAGGCTTTGTTAACGATCACCGGATCAAGACGACCTCTCGCTCCGATTTCCAACATCTTCGTGCTTAAAATTTTGGCGACTTTTTTTCTGTTCTCATCACCGATATCCATCAAATGGCTTCTTACCACTCTGTTGAGTCGACGAATGGGATCGTCCGGCAAGGGGCCATGGTGCGTCAGATCCCATCGCAAGTATAGATCATCAAAATCCTTACGGTGTTTTTCTGGAATCGCTTTCATAATATTAGTAAAAAAATCCTTCATGTGATAAAGAATCAATTCCATACGTCCCTCTTTGCCTACTTCCAACTTGTTGGGCATCCGGCGAGGTCCGCTTCTGCCAATACGTTTGAAATGGTTCTGTTTTTCGAGGGTTTCGTATTTGTCTAACACGCCAGAGATATGATCGTCGATCACAGCGAAAACTTTTTCTTGATCTTCGGTGGAGAAATCCATCTGGTTGGCGATGAGTAGCTTGAATTTTTTTACATATCGTAATTCGCGATTCAGTCGAATGTTGGGTGAAGGTCCGTTGACATCTTCAGGATGAAACGGAATCTTTCCGGGCGCAAGCTTTTTACGAAATTTTTTCGTGGACGGTTTGTTTTTAGTTTTTGTGGAAGTCACCTTTTGGGTGTTATCGCCGGCCTTGGAATCCTGGGCCTGTACGCCTGGCGATAAGCTAAAAGCGAAAGCCACGGCAAGTATAGTACATCCGAGAGTCGAACGTTTCATTATGTTACTCCTTGTTTTAAGACAGCTACTTCCTTCTCCAGCTTCGATGCGAAGATTGGCGATAATGATTCTGAATGTTACGCTACAAGATCGCCGGTTCGCTTTACGCAACGACTATCCGCGACGACTATCATTGTAGCCTGCTTGTGCGTATAGTAGTGTGCGGAAATAGCTTTGGGCAAGCCCAATAACCTCAATTAACGTATAAAACGTGTAACATTGATGTAAACTATGCACCTGATCACCCTATTAGCCTTTGTAGTGTTATTCTATAACGCGGAGACGTTACCCGCTTCGACTGTTATCGGGCAGGATCAGGTCGCGCTGACGCTTGTGATCGTATGGATTCAGCCTTTGGTTCTCGGACTGTTCGGTTGGCTTGCGGCCTGGCGGGCAAAACAACTTTTTCAATCACCGTCAACCCTCGCATCCGCTCAGCTTTTTCATCATCGCGCTATACTCATACTTCGCGCGTTACTACTGATCGGGTTTGGCTTTTCCGTACTGTATACGTCCTGGCCTGAATGGATCTCCCTAAAACATTATCACCCATTACTGCAAATCATTAGCGACGTTATTCAATTGATGCCTTTTATTCTGGGCGCCGTGATGTTATGGGTCACCACCTATCCAGTTGAAAAACACTTGAAATCAGAAGGGCCGAGTTGGGAGATGGATCGCAAGGATCAAGATCACTCCATGAAACTTGCGGGTTATCTGGACTTCAATGTAAGACATCAACTGCTCATCGTAGCGGTCCCCATGACGCTGATTCTTTTTGCCGCCAATGTCACGCGAAGTTATGACGGACTATTACGCAACACATTCGGCTGGGTGTGGGCGTCGGATGCGGTGTTGGCTGTGATTGCGGCGTTCATATTTGTACTTTCCCCACTGCTACTCAAGCGGATATGGAGAACGATCCCCATGGAGGACGGCCCGCTGCGTCAGCGATTGGAACAACACTGTCTGTCGATCGGGCTTCGTTGCAAGGATATATTGATCTGGAAAAGCGACGGCATGATGATCAACGCAGCCGTCATGGGCGTCATCGCTCCGGTACGATATGTTTTGTTGTCGGACGCCTTATTAACCACCATGGATACGCGACAAATTGAAGCCGTCTTCGGCCACGAAGCGGGGCATGTGCAGCACCGACACATCCAACAATTTTTAATGTTGGCGTTTATCGGTTGGCTGATGATTGCCGGCGTGATGGAGCTGTTCGCTCAAAGTTATGATCCCACACGATTAAACCTGCAGTCCTCCATGCTCACGATTCAAGCCGCGGGTTTGATCGCGGGCGTGTTGTTCTGGGGTGTTGTATTCGGCTGGGTGTCGCGTCGATTTGAAAGACAGGCGGATATGTTTGGTGCGCAATGCGTGACGCCGAAAGATGGACACTGCACCCAACCCTGCGGTGTACATCAAAATAGTGAAAATACCAACGATCTGCGTACATGTGTTTGTATTACCGGCGCCGAAATTTTTGCTTCCGCATTGGGACGGGTCGCGGTGTTGAATGGCATTCCC
>CBDTZI010000073.1:0-11315 GCA_965364865.1 uncultured bacterium
AACTCACCCTTTTCAGAACCGAGAGGCAGAAAATTGACCGAGATAAGAATCGCAACACTATGGATGTTACAAATCAGCCCCCGATCTGAAACATCGATCGGTTTTTAGTGAACACACCCTCTTGAAGACGATGACCGGTCGGTTTTTCAGCCACGGCTCGAACAAGTATTTTCGCAACCGCTTCGATCCCCCCGCCGTTTCGCAGCGCCGATTTCACATCCACCTCGTCATCATTCAACAGACACAAATGAAATTTCCCATCCGCCGTCAGTCGCATCCGGTTACACGTTCCGCAATAGGGATCGCTCACCGGTGAAATAAATCCGACCACACCTTGCCCATTCTCAAATCGATAGTTTTTCGATTCATCCGAGGGGTTTTGATTTTCTATTTTGTACAAACCGCCCAGCGTTTTTTCGATGCGCTTGCGCGTTTCATGGTTGGGCACAAACTGACTCAACGATAAACGAGAACATTCACCGCTACCCAGCGGCATGAGTTCGATAAACCGCACATGCCAATCCCGATCGATCGTCAACTTCGCAAGATCGACCACATCCATCTCGTTGTAATCGCGTACCACCACCGCGTTAATTTTAATCGGTGTCAGCCCCGCTTCCTGCGCCGCGTCGATACCGGCTAAGATGTCCTCCACTGTACCGAACCGCATTACCCGTTCGAGATGTTGTGGATCCAGCGTGTCGACGTGAATGTTTAGCCGACTCAGCCCAGCGCGTTTCAGAGATTTTGCCAGACCGGGTAACATGATCGCGTTGGTGGTCATCGCCACCGTATCAATTCCATCGATCCGGCTGATCCGTTCAACAATATCGAGAAGATCGCGACGCAGCGTAGGTTCGCCGCCGGTGATTCTGATTTTACTAAATCCCACCGAGGCCGCTGCCCGAGCCACCGATTCGAGCTCGATCGCGGTCAACAGTTCGTCCGTCGGAACATATTCCAAACCGCGCAGGGGCATACAGTAAACACATCGCAGGTTGCAATGGTCGATCACCGACATTCTCAGGTAATTGATATCTCGTCCGTAGCTGTCTTTCGGCATCTCTCACACCCAAATTTTCATTATACAAATTTCACTATGATTATAATAACCCATCTCCTCTGGTAAGTCTTGTGAGAATGTTTTATCATGTAAGTTTTCGAGGATCATTTATATTGAGCCGTAGTAAAGAAAAGATCAGAGTGGGGCTGTGGATGATTGGCGCGTGCGGCGGTGTGGGTAGCACCGTTGCGCTCGGTATTGCGGCGTTGAAAAAGAATCTGACTCAAGCTACCGGGCTTGTCTCTGCACTCCCTCCTTTCGCTTCATCGGGGCTGGTTTCAGCAGGGTCGATCGTGGTAGGTGGCCATGAAATTCGTTCAGAATCTTTTCTATCGTCGGTTCAACGAATGCACAAAAACGCCAACCTGTTTGATCATCAGCAAATTCAATCCTGTGCAACCCAACTTCGCAACATGCAGCGAAACATCAGGCCGGGCACGCTCTACGGCGCAGGCTCTGACGTAATCAAAATGGCCAATCGTTCAAAAACGCCGAAAGAAAAATCGCCCGCACGGGTCATCGAACGATTACGATCTGACATGGTGGGCTTTAAAAAGAAAAACAAACTGGATGTGGTTGTGGTCATCAATGTAGCTTCGACGGAACCCGCCTGCAAAAAGTCGACCGCCCATTCAAGCTATGCCAAACTTTCGCAAGCCATCGCCAGGCCCGGCTCAACGGTGCTTCCCACCAGTTCACTCTATGCGCTGGCTGCGATTGAAGCGGGGTGTCCGTATATTAACTTTACTCCATCCAATGGGATCAACATTCGCGCCATTCAGGAGCGTGCAAATTCATTGGGCGTCCCCTATATGGGAAATGATGGCAAGACCGGCGAAACGCTGGTGAAATCTGCATTGGCACCTATGTTTGCGATGCGAAATTTGAATGTCTTAAGCTGGGTGGGTCAAAACATTTTAGGAAATCGTGACGGCGAGATTTTGAATGACCCCGCTACGCGATCTGCCAAGATCGCATCGAAAGATCAAACGATCGCGCAGATCATGGGCCATACTCCTATGACAATAGTATCGATCGATTACGTTCCCTCCCTGGATGACTGGAAGGTCGCGTGGGATTTCATTCACTTTCAGGGTTTTTTAGACACGAAAATGTCGCTACAATTTACCTGGCAAGGTAGCGATTCGATCCTGGCGGCTCCATTGATTATCGACCTCGTGCGATTCGCGGCGTTCGCCTGGCAAAAAAATGAATGTGGCCCCATGAAACATCTGGCTTACTTTTTCAAAAATCCGATCGGCGTGAAAGAGCACAATTTGTTTATGCAGTGGCAGGCATTGGTTGAACATATTCATCCTGAAAAGAAATAAGCGACGGTCGATATGAAATTAGCTTATAGTTCCAACGCTTACATGAAATGTTCGATCGAGCAAACGATCGAGCGCATTGCGGGATTGGGTTTTGGGGCGATGGAGTTAATGGCGGATCAGCCGCACGCCTGGCCAGCTACAACTACCGATGAACAAATCGCTTCAATCCGAAAATGTCTCGACGTATACGGGTTACAACTTTCCAACATTAACGCTTTTATGATGAACGCGGTGCAGGATTTCTGGCACCCTTCGTGGATTGAGCCGGACAAAGATTTTCGGCGACTTCGCATTGAACATACCAAGTCTTCGCTGACCCTGGCCAACAAACTCGGTGCGAAATGCATAACCACCGAACCGGGTGGCCCCTTGCCAGAAGAAATGAGTCGAGCTCAGGCAATGGACATTTTCACTGTCGGATTGATCGAAGTGTTGAGTCACGCGGAGGATATGGACGTTCAGCTTCTGATCGAGCCGGAGCCGGAATTGTTGGTCGAAAATGCCGAGCAATTTTTCGAACTGTCACAGCGGGTCAACTCCCCGATGTTCGGACTCAATTTTGACATCGGCCACTTTTACTGCGTGGGGGATGATCTTCCCGAAACGATAGTTAAATTGCAACACCTCACCCGACACTATCACTTTGAAGACATCGCCGCCACCCGCGTACACGAACATCTCATTCCAGGACGCGGAGCCATCGATTTCTCAGCCGTACTAAATGCTATTCGTGAAACAAAATATGCGGACTGGCTGACGATTGAACTTTACCCTTATCTCGACGACCCCGACGGTGCGGGTAAAGAGGCTCGGGATTATTTATTGCAGTGGATGAAATCGTGAACGGCAAACTTCGCGCCACACTCGACCTTGTCCGCCTACCCAACATCATCACAGCGATCGCTGACGTGATCGCTGGTTTTTTGTTTGTCGGGGGTCAGCTTGATCAGTGGGCGAATGCATTATATTTCATCGGCGCATCATCTTGTCTTTACGCGGGCGGTGTAACGTTGAACGACGTCTGCGATGCCCGTCATGACGCGATCAATCGATCTAACCGACCCATCCCGTCGGGAATCATCAATAGAAAGCATGCCGCCTTACTCGCGGTCGCTCTGCTTCTCGTCGGCGTAACCTTAAGCACTTTTGTTAGCCGGCAATCAGTCTGGATCGCTACCCTTATCGTCGTATCGATTCTATTGTACAACACTGTTTTCAAACAATCATTCCTCGCACCGGGATTTATGGGATTGTGTCGAGCATTGAATCTGCTGCTGGGTATGTCCGTTGTACCCTTGGCGTTAAC
Organism: uncultured bacterium; assembly: GCA_965364865.1. Lineage (GTDB taxonomy): Bacteria > Planctomycetota > Phycisphaerae > UBA1845 > UBA1845 > CBDTZI01. The sequence continues at coordinate 3,701 of CBDTZI010000073.1, forward strand.
TTCAACCACAATGATTCCTGTAGGTTTGATGTGGTTGTATATCACTTCGGTAACAGCCTTCGCCCGCAGGGAAACACAAACCAATCAACGATGGCGATTAATTTTATCAACCACAGGCGTGTGTGTCGGTGTCGCGGGGCTGCTGTGTCTATATTGGGTCGTGGATAAACCACACATCGGATTTGTGGCTGCGGTGGTGATCACACTCTTATGGATATCTGTACGCGGAATAAGAGCCTGTATCCACCCTTCACCACAACACATACAAGCGGCAGTAAAAACCATGATCCTCGGTTTGATTTTTTTCGATGCGACCATCGTCTGGTCTACACGGGGGTACGAAGCAGCGATGCTGGTTGCGGTGTTCTTGGTTCCTTCGATGGTTTTGAGTCGAATGTTTCGTGTGACTTGATGTTCAGAAATTTTAACCAGGGGTGGCATGCACCACGCTTGCGTGGGCTTGTACAGAGATCGAAGTGCCGCGCAAGCTGAAGCATGCGGCTCAGGATGTTTTCTTAATGTCTGCGCTTACAGCACGAGATGATGAGCACCGGTGATCATGGCTCCGGGGGATGAATCGTTCACCAATGTTGTCTGCAGACCTGTTTGATCGACATAATCCTTGATCGCATTTTCCAAAGCCGACAAAGCCTGGTCGGTGGGCTGCATCAACACCGTCACCATACCACCACAGCCATGACCGGATATTTTCGCGCCATGAATTTCAACATCGGCCCCGTGACGTCTGATCAAATTAACCAGCAAATCCGTTTCGATACTACCCAATCCGCATCGTTGTCCATAACTCCAATGCGACGCATACATCGCCGCCTCCGCGTCCACCAGTGCGGCTGGGTCTTTACAACGGCTCCAGCGCGACAGACATTCCACCAATTGTCGACATCGTGTGTGTTCATAAATATGATGTTCGGTGCGTGAACGGATTTTATAAATTGTATCGGGCTCGACCGTTGTATGCGGATCGCCCGTATCACCAAAACGATCCAGAAAATCACCGCCATTCATCTTGGTCGGTATTCGATCTCGAAATCGCTCAACAAAATCAGTGACCGATACACAGGACATGTTTCCGTTCCACTGCATATCCTTGACGTGGTCGTGATTTACAATTCGGTCGATCAGCATCCGCCCCATAAAGCTGGCGACTCGAACTCGATTGTATTTTTCTTGTTGATGATCATGTGTCACCCCGCAATCAATCCCGACAAAACGAATACCATCGTTCATGGTAACAGAGCCTTCTTGGGTGTACGAATCACTTCGCAAACCGCCCAACACAAACGGCTCACCCCGCAAACAACACATCGCATCCGTATTGGCGGCTGGGGATTCAAGCCAGTCACTTTGCACGTTCTGACTAATTTTGATCGCATTGTGAATCTCGAGTTCCCGATCAAACAATGAAGCCATCGCAACCATTAAGGCCGATGTGATGGAAATGTATTCGGCATGACCAAAAACTCCCGGGTGAACACGATCGATGGCAATCGTCAAACCGGTAGTCAATTCGGGAATGAGTTTGGCTCGCAACAGCTCAACAATCACACCCAGTACGCATCGATTCAAACGATCGTCATCACCCCAAGTGAACGACTGTTTCAATCTGGCTGGTGTTGCGTTTTGCAGGTCGTCGAGCAGCGGAGATACAGGAACAACAAAATCATCGCGATCGTCCAACCGCAATGAGATCTCCGATGATTTACGCGGCTGTAGGGCGATGGCCACGACGTCCTGGGCTGGTAAATTCAACACCAGTGAACCCGTGTACTCTGCAATTCCGCCCATCACATTGAGTCGACCCGGTGCACGAGCCACCACACAGGGGGCCGTGTCGGGTAATCTTTTCACGAGTTGTTTGGTACGACTGGAAGTGATCCAATTTTGATGTGTTTTGGGCGTCGCGCGACGTTTACCCGTACCTCCCGCGGCAGATACAATAGTGGTGTCTTGTTTTATTTTCATTCGATAACAAACGAATTAATGTTTAGGGTTCGCAAACTTCACGAAGGACACTGTCGTCCACGAATATCGGTACTTCCATGCCCGCGCCAACGGCGATCGCATCGGAAGGTCGTGAATCAATTTCCACCATCTCACCGTTACGACGTAAGACCAGTTTGGCATAAAATGTAGAATCACGCAATTCGCTAATTACAATTTGTTCCAGCTGACAGTCCAACTTATCCACCAGTTGAACGATCAAATCGTGCGTCAAGGGTCGCTGGACAGCAATCCCCTTGGTTCGGCGGTCGATCGCGTAGGCTTCGTGTATACCGATGAGAATCGGAAATGCGCGATCCCCGTCCGCTTCGTGCAGAACAAGCATCGACATCTTTTCTTCGTCGGAGTCCACAATCACGATGCGTGCGAGATTCATGCGTACAAGCATAATTGATAAAACTCCCGCCTGATCAGGTTGATCGTTTCAAAGTGACCACCGCCAAACCGATGGGGTCACACGCTTAAATGACAGAGTATGATAAAGAAACCACCCTGCAACAACAAACCGTACTTGAATTTCCTATAACGATTTCATTACTCAATGATTGATTTAAAGCTTAATCGTGATCCAACTTTTTACGCAAGGCCGCCAGCTCGTCCGCGTCCATCGCAAAGCCTTCCTTGGTCGTGGGGAAAATCCCTTCCGATACTTCGTGAGCGTACGTACGAAACGCACCAAGCAACTGATCGTACAACACCGCGTATTGTTTCATCGATCGTGGTGGATGCCCGCCGCCGTATCCCAGTATATCATGAAGTACGGCCACTTGGCCATCACAAAATGGACCCGAAGCGATTCCGATGACCGGCAACTCCGTATTTTCGGTGATGATTTGAGCCACTTCGATGGGCACAGCCTCTAGCAGTAGTGCTATCGCACCCGCATCCTCCATCATCTTGGCATCTTCGATCATTTGCTTCGCATCCTCAGCCTTCTTGCCTTGAATGCGATATCCGCCCATCGACTGGATCGATTGGGGTTTCAGGCCCAGATGAGCCATCACCGGAATCGTAGCGGCCGACATAGCCTCCACGATATGAACCAAACGTCGATCGACCTCCACCTTTACGCAGTCGCACCCGGCGGTCGCCATAAATTTACCGGCATTACGAATCGCTTCTTGTGCACAAATTTGATAACTCAGGTAAGGCATGTCACCCACCAGATAACACGATGGACAACCTCGACGTACCGCTTCCGCCAGTGTAACCAGTTGGTCAATCGTCACCGGCAATGTGGTGTCGTATCCCAGACAAACCTCGCCATAAGTGTCACCCACCAGTAACGAGTCGACTTCCGCTTCTTCCATTATACGCGCGTTGGCGTGATCATAGCATGTGAGCATGGAGATTTTTTGATTCTCACGCTTGCGTGCTCGCAGGGTATGAATTGTAACTTTGCTTCGTGTTGACATGCCCGATAGGATACCCAAAATCGGTTCCGTATTCAAGATGGACCGGATCATACGCAGTGCCGTTTTTTCGAGAGAAAGAGTGCCTTGAAAGATAAAATCTTACAAATCATCGTTGTCATTTGTTGCCTGGCGGCGATGGTCGTCTGCTCCAACCTGCTCAACAAACACGTCAGCGGCACCCAAGGCCCATCGTGGTTTGAATCGGGTTGCTCCGAAGACGCCAAAGAAGGCGAAGCCGATTGCGCAGCTGTGTTGGCTAGCCCGTATAGTTACTACCCGCCAAAAATGTCCGACGAACCCGATGGCAAACCGCACATCCCCGTCGCGTTTTTTGGATTGGTCTATTACTCAGCCATACTCATTTGGTTTATCGGGATCGGCCGGCCCTCCATGACGCAAAGACGTTTACACTGGTTGCCGCTACTGGTCGTGGGTATGGGGTTGGCCAGTTCGTTTTATTTTATACGAATCATGTACAGCGTGATCAACGAATGGTGTCCGTGGTGCATGGTGACGCACGGATTGAATTTTATAATCGCCGCGTGCATTATCTGGATGTGGCCGAGGGTGAAAAAAGGTCAGCCGGTACATACTAAATCAAACTCGACCGATCAACAAATCGTGATTGAACAACAACCGAGCGTTGCGATGGACGCTTCGCATCCGTCCGGCCGATTGCTGTTCATGACGATCGTCGCGATTTTTATCACGATGTACGGCGAGTTGAATCTGCTGGGTATGAAATCCTGGCGAAAACAGGCGGAGTCCTCCAAAACCAATTACGATCAATGCTTAACCGTGGTCAATCAATTCAAAAAAGAATCGGAAGTGCTGATTCGCAAATGGCAGAAGGCGCCCAAGCAGAACATCACCATACGCGATGATGATCCGATTTTACACTCGCCCAAAGACGACAGGCCAAGTTTGACGATGGTTGTGTTCAGCGATTTTGAGTGTCCGTCATGTGGAAAATTTGCAAAATTCTCGCATGATAAAATCCTGCCGATGTTTGATGGGCAGATGCGCATGGTGTTTAAGCATTATCCGATCGATCAGAGTTGCAATCCCAAAGCCGCACGCACCATGCACCCCCAGGCTTGCACCGCGGCGTACATGGCTGAAGCCGCACGCATCGCAGGCGGCAATGAGGCGTTCTGGAAGACGCACGACCTTCTCTTCAGGAATCGGCACGCTTTGAAACTCGGAAAAATCACGCCCGATCTGCTGGCTCCGAAAATCGGCGTGAACGCGGACAACCTCAAAGCCGCACTGAAAGAGATTGCGGATGATGGTAGCAACGCCACGGGTGGCATTTTGTCTCGGATTCATGAGGACATTGATCAGGCTAAGACTTGCGGAATCCACGGCACGCCAGCTGTGTTTTTGGAGGGGAAAAAAGTCGATTCGTTAGCCGTGACCGAAATCACCTTCTGGAACACAATCGCCGCCGGCTTCTGGAAAAACGCCAAACTCCCACGTCCCCGGCAAACAGAACCACCTGTCTCGCAATCAACACATCAACACATTGGTGAATGATCATCATCAGTTGTAATTCATGGTTACAATAATCTATACCAATAGACTCGACTTGATCTATCATTTAACATGTCGCTTAACATCGTTCCACAAGGTGAATTGATATGCAGAATAAATCGATCGTGCGGATTGCAATTATTGTGGCACTCATCGGCACGACGGGTTGTGGTCCCCGCTCTAAACATGTGGACTCCGCGAAGAACAAAATCCTCGTCGCTCAATACGACGACAAATTCAAAACACTTATGGCCGGTGCAAACCGTAAGACGGGCAAAGATATTTACCATTATGAGCCAATAGCGCCGAACGTAATCCCCAGGAAGATGACGATTCAAGGAACACATCACGAAATCGGTCAATGGACAGGCCACATCGCAAATGAATTTTACGGCGAAGCCTTGCACGATGACTTAATTGATATTCTAAGGCGAAAACCAGAAAACGAGGATTTGAACAAACGAATCGTCGCCATGTACGAGAAGATTTACCCACCCTATCTCGATCTGGTTCGCGGGCTGGGTGAGGTATTCGACTTAACGCTCGACGAAATCGACCTCCGGTATGTTGAATTCAGGTTCTTTAATGCGTTGTGGGTGCGACTCTTGCAGTACGGCAAATTCTACACACAAATGGATTTCTCCTTAAAAGGCATGGGTAGTAACTCGGACAGTGCATTTGGTTTGGAAAAACTCAGCAGTACGCTCATGGGAAAAAGCATGGGTGACAACTGTAGCTTGGTCTCCTCTTACCTACCAGATGCAGGAAATCATTTCATTGGTCGTAATTTCGACGGTGCATCCGATCGCCCGCATTTCGTCGTGACCACAGATATAGAGGGAGTCTACAATACCCTCGGTAGCGCTTGCTATTTTCCCTATCACTGGTTCGTAGACGGCATCAACGAGAAAGGCCTCTTCATTGGGGTTGCGACGAATGGATCGCCCAAGGCCTATAACAAGAAGGAGCCTGAGTATCCCGATGAGCCAGCTGTGCAGGTCATCCACATGGTGCGAATCGTAATGGAGATGTGCGCGACGGTGGATGAAGCCATTGAGCGATTCGGATCTGTAAGAATATGGTTCCCGGCGGAGGTGAATCATCTGCTTATCGCCGACGAAGCGGGGAACGTAGCCATCGTAGAATGGGATCTGAATCGAAAAATGGTGGCCATCCGTCAAACCAAGCCACTGACGATTTTGACCAACTCAGCCTTTCAGGAAGGGATCGACTTCGTTCGCAAGAATTGCTATCGATTTCGAAAGGCAGAGGCCGTGGTAAGAGCCAAGTCGCCACTGATGAACATGAAGACACCATGCGACATGAATGCCGTACACGAAATCACAAGTGTCATGCGCCAAACCCGCGGCGGGGGTAGCCACACCCTGTGGACAACCTACTTCGACCTCAAAGCCAGACAGATGGAATTGCGCATTCGATCGCAAAAATATACAATACCATATACGTTTACGCTGGATTAGGTTAAAAGTTGTATTATAGATTGATGAAGTGGGAGTAAAGGGTCGAATCATTATCTGCGACCGATTGCACCTTCTGGAACACCGTCGCCGCCAGCTTCTGGATAAACGCCAAACTCCCACGACCCCAAAACACAAATCCGATCTCGCGATCAAACATTCCCACGCACGCGCGAATATGACAATGGGCAAGCCACGCACGGTTGATTATCAACATTTTATATTCTTGACACGAGAAGATCCTTAAGGTAGATAGCGTATCATGTATCTTAAAAGCGGGCATTGCTCGCAGGGATAGAGAATGGGGCATGTGGTCGTGTCCCAGCAAGTCCATATTGAAAGGAAGCGTCTGATGCACACTATTAAGAAATGGTCGCCTATTGTTTTGGTTGTTCTCGCAGCTGTCACATTGGTAATCGTGAATTACACTGGCAAGCCGGTTGAAGCGGCGAAACCTATCCGATGTCCGGATATTTATGCTCCCGTGACCTGTGACAATGGAAAGACTTACCCCAATCAGTGCTACGCCGACCTTCGTCACGCCAAGAACTGCGTACCGACCGGTGAACTCTCAACAAATTAAACTGTTTTGAAATTACATTCGCACACCGCCTGCGTTCAACCGATCGCGGGCGGTTTTTTTATGGATACTTCGCGATGATATAACAATATCAGTTGCCGGATTGCGATAACGTGATGGTGGCATTTTGAACGATCACTTCGTAGGAATAGCCGGAGCCAAAATCCTTATCCAATTCGAGTGTACCTGTCACTACAACGACACTACCTACCTCGGCAAAATCGATTTTCGACGTAACCGTAATGTCGTTGGTCCCCTTCTCGCCCGTGCCGTCCTGAATGTGCATCCAGTTGGATCCGAGAATGCCGCGATTGGCCTTCACGACGCGACCGCGAAACGTAACGACTTTATCCTTGAGTTCATTCCGCTTAGCGAACAAATCCGACACCGTCACACCGTTTGCTATCGGCTCGATTTTCTGCACCGAAGCGGCACCCGGCTTCAATCCCCCGGGGACTTCATTGCCCAGCGGTGGATGACCAGCCGGTAAACCCTGAGGTTGATTGGTTTGAGGATGGCCGGGCGGCAAACCCTGGGCTTGATTTTCCGACGGGAGCGCCTGCCCCACCGCATCACCACCAAGCACG
>CBDTZI010000074.1:0-11301 GCA_965364865.1 uncultured bacterium
GGGCATCTTTGCGCTGATGTCAAACGTCAGCTTGTTGGATTGTGCACCCGACGAACCGGATACATGATCGGTCGCGAAGAAGGTCTTCCCGTCGTAGGCGTTGAACCCGGCGGTCTCACCATTTTTGATAAGCTCACCGATCATAAAGTCTTTGTGGGTCGCGGCACGCTGCGCGAGTTCTTGCGTTCGGATTTTGATCTGACCCGTCTGATCGTCGTCGATCTCGTCGCGATCCACTTCCAGTGTGGCTTCGTACTTCATGTTTTCGACAATATAACTTTCAGTCAGCAATCCTTTGGCCAATCGACCCGTGCCAAATTCTCGCATGTTCGGAACCGAGCCGAGCCATTTGTACGTCTCGCTGTCTTTGTTGGATTCAACGCGCGTCGACAGATCCTGAAAATAAACGTTTTCAGCACGCAGTCGCTCAAAGAACGTGGCCCTTAATCCGGCCACATTCAATCCAGTATTTTTGATGGTCATGTTTATATCCTTCCTTGGATAAGAGTTTCGTCCTTGAAAAAACTATCGCTTGATCAAACCTCCATTACACCTGGAACGGTTCGATTCTTAAGATGATTTCACCGGCGACCGGAACATCGGCACACCGACCCACGCGTGAATTGGATGTCGAGGTAAAGGTCAGCGTGTCATCGGCTGAGGCGTACACCACATCACCGATGTTAGCTTTGGTCGCACCCGCCAACGCGTGAGGATAATCGCTCACGCTTCGCACCTGCACTTTTTTGTCTCCGTCTGCCCCGCTGCTGTTGTCCGACTCTTCCTCGAAAATGCCGATAAACACATCAGCGGCTACAAGAGGCTGTGCGTGACCGCTGGCGCTCAACCCGGCGAACCCTCCCTTGAAACAGTGCTTCGCCGCTTCAACTGCGTACTCACGAAGCTCTTGATCGATGAAACGATCAACTTGCCTATTTGCTGTTAACGCCATGTCTCACTCCTTCAATATCGTTTGTTGTGTTGTTTATAGAAATTCAACCCGTTCTTCCGGATTGATTACCCTACGAGTTTTTTTGTTTCGTCCTCGTCGAGAAGACCGTGCTTGCTCTCCTCCAGTTTCATGTTTATGTGGGCGGACTGATTGCACAGCTTTTGCAGCGACTCATCGCCCTTGTACTCGGTTGTGGCGTTTGCAATCACGGTCGCACGATTACCCGATACAGCGGGTGCGTCCTGCGAAACAACGCTTCCCGAAGTCGGCATCATATCAATGCGGCTCTGCAGGATCACCTCGGCGTCTTTGGGATTGCGATCGTACGCCGAGCACACCGCGTTATAGAAATCTTTGTCGGTATCTACGTTGATCACGCCTTTATCGATGTAAGGTTGTAGGAACGATCCGCGTTCATTCGACGCCATGTTTTTCTTGAGCTCGGCAACTTCACTGGTCAATTGTTCAACCGTGTTCTTTGAGCCCATCACGCTATTGATCATCGTGACGGCGGTTTCACAATCAGCATCCTTAGTCAGCTTCAGTGCCGACAATACGCTGGACGGTACCGCTTCCGATTCGCCGTCGGATTTTGATTCGCCGTCGGTCGCTTTTTTCTTTTCCGGGATCGCCTCGTGAATTGATTTCAGCGAGGCAATTAGATTAAACTCGCCTTCGAGTTTGATCCCCAATTTTTCCATGATCGCGCCAATGATCAGGCTGGGATCACCTTCCGTGGTCGTGGTAACAAGATCTTCCATAGTTCTATTCTCCTTGTAGGTGGTTGAGTTTTGCTTTCGGTTTCGTGCGAACGCGACGGGCAGTCCGCCCTCGATCGCCGGTTTGTGCGTTAACGCAACGCTATCCAGACGCATTACGCGATTGGTTTTTTTGTGCACCCAGACGGTGGGCGATGAGTAGCGATACTCGCCGTTCTTTAACAACTCCAGTGCACGATCGGTCCAGGTCACCGTGCCGTACAACCCTTCGTTCTCTACAAATTCCAAGTCGCTGATCCATCCCGCCGCAGTGGATCGACCATCATTGGTTGCTATTTCGGGCATTGATCCGTGGTTGTAATCGAATACAAGATCGACATTGTTTTTGTGGTATACGGCGAGAACGCTTTCAGCAGACTTTTCATCAAAGATAAAATTTCCGTTTTCGGATCGTACCTCACCGAATGGTATGAGCAGGAACCTTACAGGCTTGTTCGTGTTCAGGTCGGATTTTATAATCTCAACAGGTGCAAGCCTGATTTCAAATTCGTTCATTTTCTAACTCCTGAAGCGCCTCGCGTATTTCGCGGTCGATGGATTTCAGGTTGAATTTTCCACGCAGGAAACTCTCGCTGACTTTGATCCCTCTTTTTCGTTTGCCGCCTGGTACCACAATCGATTTTTGTACATAATTCAGATTGCGTACCTGGATACGGTTTCGTTTTACATAATTCGCGGTCAGCGGAATCACCGTACACCGACATCCCCAGTCCCAGGGCGGTGTGAACGAATCCCAAAACGGATCGTCCCAGGCGAATACTTTCTTGTGCAGCGCCGCATGTTCCGGTCGCACTCTTCGTACGCCCGGCTCCCCGTTGCCCACGGTCATGTACACTCTGAACGGAAACGCTGGCGTCACATCGGGATCGTCCAACATCGCCCGTCTCGCGTCGTTGTACGCCTGCATGGAGTTCTGCTGAAAAACAAAACGCAATCGCGACAACGCAGGTGAGACTGCGTTTTTGGATTGAAAAATTTCCAGCAGTTTGATTCGCGTGTCTCGATAGGACGTGCCCTGTGCGATTGCTTTTTTCACGATGTCGCGTGCCCGCTGGATCAGCCTGGCGTTGTGTACCCCCGCAATGCGAAACGCTTCGGTCTTCGCTTCGTCGCTGAGTCTGTCGAACACATGCGACGGCACGGCGACCTTGCGACCGAACCGCGCAGCGGCTTGTTCCGCCGTTCGCGGCTTGAAGTCGTTTTTCGTTAACAGGTTGATGGGCACTATTCATTATTTCCGTTCGCAATTCTTATTTCTTTTTCGCCGCTGTTACGACGCCGATCCCGCTCGACGTTACGATTACTTTTTCCGCCGCATCCGCAACAACGGCTGTATTCATTCGTTTCAACAGCGAGCCGTCCAGTAGACTCAGCAACTCTTCACTGCTTTTGGCTTTGTGGATCGCATCGCGAATTGGCTGTTCGACTTTTTCCTTGTGCGCTTTGGCAATCTCGCCCAGCGCCTTGCCACTCACCAGATCGAGGCGTCCAACAACTTGTCGTTGGCTACGCAGCGCCATCGCCCAAACCCTCCGTTACTGAATCATCAAAAAAAGTATCCAGCGGTTTCAACACTTCCTCGTCTTCTTTGGGTTCTGGAATATCCAGTCGTTTGTGTGCCCACTTTTTAGATACTTTCATTCCGCCCTTCATTGCTTCCCTGATCAGGTTCGCTTCCTTTATACGATCAACGACTTCTGGTTTTTTTCTTTTGAAATACGGAAGCGGTACTTCACGCCAGAAGCGATAGAAAACCATCGGTGCGATGAGTTGCTGTCGAAGGGTGTGACCCTCTTTCACGATGTCGCTGTCGCGCAGATCCTCACGCACTTCGTTGTGTATCACCGCCGTCGATAATGTTCCTGTCCCGCCCGTCGTGTCTGACGTCAGGTTGGCTCCCAAGAACAGTTTCGCCTGGGCTTTTTCGCACCAGTCGATCAGCTCCTTATATGGACCGGTGTTACGCTGCACGACATCTCGGATTTCCATATCCACCGCCTTGGAGAAAATGCCGAACGCTTTGGAGCCCATGTTTTTGAGCATGTCCATAAGTTCCTGTTTTTCTTCGGGAGTGGCGTTGGGTTCGTAACGCGCGTTACGTATGGGCATTCCGAACAGCTCGGTAAACGTCGCCCAGTCGGCTAACGACAGGATTTTTATCAGATAGACATACGCCTGTGCTCGAAACAGTGATCGTGCGATTGGCGATCCGCTAACGCTACGCGGTGTATGTACGATCCACTTGGGTCCGGTAGCGGGTATGCCATCGTGGTCATCAGCGGTAATCACACGCACCACGCCTGGCGTTCGCGGATCAATCCGCAACCGATTAGACGGTACAACTTCCGCGTCAACGATTCTATTGTCTTCCCAGATCAGTTCGATCACGGCGAGGTTGCTTCCGATCGCCGTGGACAGATGATCAAACATTTCTATCAGTGACGGTATTTTAGACAATTGATTGCGCACATAGTCAGCGGCTTCGTCGGCGAGTTGTTTTTGATCCTTCACATCTTCGGATTCAGCCGCACTGACAACTTCATATTCCAAGAGTGTCAGCGCGTTGCATCTCGTTTCAACAACGCTGGCCAGCCCCGGGTCTTTCTGCTGCATCTCTTCAAACAACACCAGTGCCCCGGCGAGATCACCCGAGTCCGCCGATTGCAACAAGCCTTTAAGCTTTTGCATATTCAGACCGTCTGACACGGACTTCATGTAATCGTCGATCCGATTGTCCGCAACAACAATGCGCCCAGATTTGGGCTTGCTGAACAGGAACGACGGATGGATGGCGTTTCTTATTTTACTAAGAAGCCCGGTCTTCGGTCCATGATGATTTGTTAACGATACGCCCATTTAATCAAGCTGCCTTACGTTTAGTTGCGAGCACGCGATTTATTCGTTGAACCGCATTGTTAAAATTCTTCTTGTCAATCTCAACGCCAGTGAATCCATAGCCATCGACGACCGCTTCGCCTGTGGCGCCGCTTCCCATACACGGATCAAGAACAACACCGCCTCGCGGCGTCACATAGCGAACGACGTCGCGCATCAGTCCTGCGGGCTTCTCCGCCTCGTGAATGCGTTTCGTGTGATGCACACACGTTGCGGCGATCACCGATTGCGGTCTTCCGTTGGAAAACGCGAAGCGTCCCTTGGTGGCGAACCACATCACGTTGTGTCTCGGTGCCATTGTCTGTTTACAGTCACCCATTCCGCCGGTCCTGTTATCCCATACCCATTGCGATCGCACCTTTAGTCCAACGATTTCGATCGCCACCTTAAATTCTTCCTGCACGTCCCAGCGACAAAAGCACACCAGGGCTCCACCAACCTTGAGAATGCGTACGGCATCCCACAACCACCAGATAAACGGTCGATCGTCGTTGATGATATTTTTTTGTTTGAAGTTTTCATGTTTGTTTCGATAGCCAATTCCGTACGGCGGGTCCGTCACCACTGAGTCGACGCTTTCACTGCGTAGATCGCGAAGCACGTCCATGCAGTCTCCATGTATCAATTTCACCAACGGTCTTTTTTTGAGCGTTACCGCTCGATACTTCTTTTTCATACCCACTCTTTCTTAAATATCTGTGGACCGCCGCGTTCATTAAAATGCCTCTCTTTCGCTTCCGCTGGACACTGCAAAATCTTGATCAAATACGAAATCCGTCGGCCCGCTTGCTTCGCTCGCAGCGTGTACCGCCAACGCCGCACCCCAGAACCGATCCGCGTGGCTTCCTTGTTCACGCGGCGCTTCCAGTCGTATGTTTCCGGCGGCGGTTACATTTTTTCTGATGCTGTGCAGATCGTTACGCATCTTGGCGTCGACCGGAATCGCAATGTTCCTGTCTTCAAACTTCACCCGCATCTCACCCGCGATCTGCGACTTCAACGATTGCGTGAATGTGCATGGCTCGACCTTCCACGCTCCGAACCGCTCGACGAGCTCCTCCGCCAGTTGCATTCCCAGCCCGGTCGAATCGACGCAACAGCGGCGAACGTTGTGACACGCAAGCACACCAGAAATGATCTCGAACTGCTGTCGAAACGGCATCGAAGACAGTTCGATCAGCCCCAGGCTGGTCAGTTTTTTATCCACCAGGTCAAACGCCCAGAGCACGGTGAGGTCATGCTTACGCCCGATGTCCACGCCAACGAACACGTTTCTTTTTCCGTCTTGTATGTGTTCGAGGTCGAGTTGATACGGCAGTCTCTGATCCTCACACGCACCGATCATTTCGTAGGTTAAAAACGCGCTGGTCTCATCGAGGAATTGGCATAAAAATTCCTGCTGCCATAATTCGTCGTCGTCCACGAGCTTGCGCATCTCTTCGGCGTCCGCATCAAGTCCTTGTGCAATAGCCTCGTGAATCGTTAACGTATCGTGCTCGAAAATGTCGTTGGCCTGCATCTTATAAAACGTGTTCGTGCGCCCTTTGGGTGTGGACGCCACATCCAGTTCACCTCGCCCGCGTAGCAACGTACCAGACACAGCCCCCCAAATACCGTGATGGTCTTGATGCATGGCGAATTCATCGAGCAACGCATCGCCCGTAAACCCACGAGCCGTTCTCGGGTTGGCGGGCAGTCCGATGATACGGATGCCAAATTCAGGTATCTTGATTTCCAGCTTCTTAAAGGTTGTATCTTCAAAATATCTGTCGCCGGTGTATTCGTAGCCCACCTTCAACACTTTGAGGTGGTCCTGCATTTTCATCATCAGCTCGCTGCTTTGCAGTTCACTGGCGGAGAGTAATATCTGATTACGTCTTCGCTCGATTCCACGCATCAATCGGCGAAACGTCAAACAGAACGACTTGCCGACTTGCCGTGACCAATTGCTCCACCGAAACCGTTCCTGACTGAGAATGGCTTCACGCTGATACGGCAGCATGATGTCGTCGATCACCGTCTGAAACGGATTGATCACTTCGATATTCGTTTTAGCCATCGCTTGGCTCTCGCTGTGGCACGTTGTAAATGTTGCGAATGTCATTAACCACACGAGCAGGATCAACGTCGGGTTTCTTTTCGCCATCTTCAATCTTTCGTTCATGTTCCGCCTTAGCGTCATCTTTCATCAGCCCGTGCAACACGCTTAGAAATGCCGTCATCCCTTTGAATGCACGAGTTTGTATATCCGCATCGACGTCCGGGTTCACCGCGTTGGCGGCGATCTGTGACAGCGCGGCGATCATTTTCGGTCCGTACTCCCCGATCTGATTGAGAATCCCATCTTGGAACTGAGCAAACTTCACTAACCGACGACGGGGTCCGAACCGTTGCACATAAAGTTGCAACGACCGGCGTTTGTTTTCCGGGATGGCGAGTTCGCGTTCGATGTTGATCGCTGCCCAGCCCTGGTCTACGAGATCGTTGATCTTGTCCCAGGTGGCGTCGTCGAAGTCCTTCGCCCATCGCGGTTGATTTTCCTGTTTGTCGCTCATGCATTTTTTCGTTTACAGTTGCAGGGCCGGGTCATCTTTGAGTCCATCCAGAACTTCCAGCCCGATGGCTGTAATTTTGAACTTACGTTCGTCCATCGAAATATTGGGCTTTTCGTTTACGCATGCGACACATCCCTTTTCAATCAGATATGCGATGTCAATTTTCAGGTGGTGTTTTTCCACTTCGGGCACAGTCATACAGATCGCCGGAAACAATTGAGCGGTGGGATAAAACAGTTTCAGCGAGGCCATCAGCATACGCCGCGACTGTTTAATCATGATGGCCCTGGCTTCTTGATCATCAAACATTCGACAAACCCTTCTTTCTGATTTCTGCCAACAGCCCGCTTAACGCCGCCGCGATGCCCAGGTTGGTTTCATACTTCGCCGCCAGAGATTTTATTTCGCCCATCATTTCCGTGAGAGCTTTTCTAACCTCCACCGTTTCACGCACCCAGTCATACTTCTCCGTCTTACCGTCTTTGAGTTTTTCGATACTCAAGTTCAACGTACCCACATGGCGTTCGATTCTTTGATCCAACCCGTCAACGTCCCCGGTAAGATCGGTGACGATTCTTCGGATTTCATCTTTGAAGGATTGGGTGTCCTGTTTAATCCCTCGCAGATAAAACGCGGCGAACGACAGCGGAATCACGAAGATGGTGGATAGCGCCACATAATCCAACAGCGATAAAATCATTTTCAATAACCCTTCCATCGTGCAGTTACCACACAGTGCGTTTTCGGTGACGAACCATGGTCACCTATCACCGCTTCCAGCGGAGACGTATACGGATGCACGACTTTAAGAATTGCCTCCAGCAGTGGCCGGTCACGATTGTCCAGCGTACCGATCACCGATTCCGGTTTTCCGTTCGCTGCGTGTTTGGCAGCCGCCGACATCTTGTTAAGCATCGTGGCGATCGTCAGTAGTCGTGCAGCGATAACACTCGCCTGGGCGGCGTTCGCGGATTGATTCGGTGTCGTGGTCAAAACGCCTCCGCCCATTGTTTTCTCGATCCATCCGGCGCGGGTTCATCGAACAGTGAACCTTGCTTATTCTTTCGATGCGTCACCGCGTCGGCTGTTTTTTTGATCACAACGAATCGATACCGTGCGTTTCTTTTTTTCGCATCCTCATAATTTTTCCAGTCCAGGTGAGACCGTGCGATCCAATAGCCGCCGTCGCCCGCACAGACGCGATACCCTGCACCGTGTAACATCTCCACCAGCATCCGCACGCGTCTACGCTTTGCTTCACGGTTACCGCCCAGGCTGAGATGTCCGGCGATGTCAATCGCCGGAACCGGTCGAAGCCGATGCACCGCCAGGTACGCCATCAGATCCGTCATCTGGCGTTGCGTTGCAGCGTTTGGTTTTTTATTCAGATCCGGTTTCATAATAAAAAATCAGTTTGAGTTCGGGTTCATCGCTGCGGTTTTGAGTTCGGTTACTTGAATGCGGTTAGCGACTCGCTGTTGCGCTTCGGCTTGTCGTTCAAGCATCAGTTCGGCTTCCCGCTCCTTTGCTTTTCTCAACCGGCGCAGGACCAATTCATAAAACTTTCCACCCGCCACAGACGTACCGCCAAAGGCCATCAAGGCGATCACAGCGATCAATCCCCATTCGGTTACGGTGTCACCTCCACCGCCGATCTTGAAGCCGTTGTTGGTGTCCATGTTTTCCACGTCGCCCGTGGTCATCGCGTTGAACGCCGCTGTGGCCCTTTCAATGTTTGCCAGGGCCGCCCGTACCTCGATTCGAGCACGATTGCCATCCACAGACGCACAGCTCGTCCCGGCGACGAGCAGGCCAATCGTCATGGCAATCCACCCGACGCAGCAGCTCACCTTGCGGGACGGTCTCAGATTGATCTGAGTCGTCGCCAGGAACGTATAGACGTTTTTGATTTTTTGATAATGCTTAGTTTTCATCGTTGGCGTTCGTCTTTGCGGATTCTTCATTTGCGTCGTCCGTTACGGATTTTTTTTCTGCGTCGTTTAATGCCTGGAGATCTATGGCGAGCTGCAATTTGAATTCGTTATAATCGCTTTCGATGGTTCGACTCTCGAACCGGCTTCGTGCAAAATCCTCAAACATTGGCGAATGGAATCTAGTGGACAACCTTTCTTCCACTATGCGGCGTAAATAGTCAGCGTGCAGTTGCGCCTTGAACACCGCGTACTCGGCATTGCTCGTTTGCGATTCGACTCCGCCTTGCGACACAAGGGCGTTTTGTACCGCAAACTTGCTGCGTGCGAATTCCTCGAACAAGGGCGATTGGAGCTTGATGAAACCATCTGGAGACGGATGACTCGGTGCCTCTTCGTGTATGAAACCAGTTTCAAATTTCTGGTTCCAGAAGAAGGAAGTTCTCTGAGATTCTGTCGTGCAGCCTGCAGCACTCATGCAGAGCGTTACGATTACGGCCATCATCATGGCCACGGTAGTGGTTTTGGTTGTCTTCATCTTGTCACACTTTCCGGGTTAGAGATAAGATTGAATGAAAAAATACGCTGCCCGGTTGGCGTCCATGCCATCTTCCATGACCCGTAGCAGCGTGAGTAAAGAGGCTGGCCTCTTCGTTCATCGCTTGATAAGGACGGCGACCGCAGTTTCCGGGTCCGCCGCCCTGTGCGTCTGAGTTCGTTTGAACATGCGAGTGCGATGCGGACCGGCGGCGCTCCATAGCAACAGCAGCCACCGGTCCTTCTGGGGTTATCGCATTTTGGTCAATGACCACGAGGGCGGGGATACGCATACTCGCGGATGCCTCCCCGCCCTCACGCATTGGAATAGTTTGATTAAAACTGACGCACGAACGGCGATGGGCCGGTGTTGGATGGGTGCCGTTCGTGCGCAGGAGATCGTCAGAATTGTTGTTGGGTTCTTGGTGTCTTGGTGACTTGGTGGTGATTCCGTAATCAAAAGACGCCGCGTCGACCTTAGCCGCGCAGCGTCTCTCGGAGGGGAAAGAAGTCAGCGTAAAAACGAGTATCAACGCACCGCTGACGATGCATCTCGCGAGCCATTGATAAATTTTATTCAGATTCTTTACGACAAATCTTCCGTGATTCAGCATTTTCGCGTCCTTGCGAGTTTGCAGTAAAAAATAAAAAAACCGAATGCGTTTCCTGCCCGACTTTTGGCAAAAAACGCATCCGGTTTCGTATCAGACCATGTCCCGTAGGGTCAAAGTCCTTTGAAATCACCGAATTTTTTACGTTTTGAATCTATCTTTCAGGGCGGTTCCACTCACCCTTTCAATTGTCTGATGCTTCAACTAACCCATTCTCGGCAACCCGTCAAGAAAAATCCAAGAATAATTATGCGCAGCGCAGGTTTTAATCTTTCAGATAGCGCAATTCTCTGTCGAACCGCTCATAGTCGACTTCGACACCTATTTTTCCAAGATGTTTAAGAATCGCCAAGTTCACCAGCTCCTCGTACGAGAAGTCCTGATCGCCAAAAATTCCGAACACCGAGAGCACATCTTCCTCGCTCAGCCGCGTGAACTTCTTCATCGCGTTGGCCGCTCGCCCCTGCACGATTCGCGACTCGTCCGACGTAAATCCCCCATCTCTTCGTGTGTCCGAGATGCGCTCAAGCATGGCTCTCTGGTATCGCTGAACGGCCTCGAACTGCCCCTGAGCCTGGGCTCGAATTTTCGTCGCCTCGGCGACCACTACGCGAGCGTCGACCTCATCGTTTAGGATTTTCACGACCGCTCCGATGCTTAGGGCAGCAGCAATGAAGGCAAGTAGCAGCCGGGTGTTTTTATTGTTGTGTCGAGCAGTCCGCACGAATTTTGCCAGACGATGCCCACAACCTGGGCAAACCTCGTCCGCATCGTCACATTTGTGTTCACAGTTCGTGCAATAAATTTTCATGATGAATACACAATATAAGCTATAATTTTCATGTCGATATACCCTATTCAGGCATGTTTATTGTTAATCTCGGCAAGGTGTCACCCGTACGCCGCCCCTACATAATTTTACTTATTTTCCTGTTGACAAGCCCTAACAGTTCCCGTACACTGTTTTCGATGGTTCAGCGGTCGATTGAGCCATGCCGGTCTTTATTTCTATCGGCGGCGGCCAGGGATTTACGTGTCACG
>CBDTZI010000075.1:0-11217 GCA_965364865.1 uncultured bacterium
CATGATGTACTCGTCCGTCCCGGCAGCGAGTGCCTCTTCGACGCGATCCTTCTCAAAAGGTTTGACCACATAATCCACCGCCCCAAGCTTCAACGCTTCCATCAGCGGTTCACGCTGATCGATGGCGGAAATCATCACGACTTTGGCGTTGGGATCGTGTGTACGAATTTCCTTCAAGGCATCGATCCCATTTGTTTTGGGCATCACAATGTCCATCGTCACTATGTCTGGAGCCAATGATTTATACATCTCGCAAGCTTCATCGCCGTCCTGGGCCTCACCCACGATTTCATACCCCATACCCGTCAAGATATTTTTTATCATATGCCGCATGAATTTTGCGTCGTCCACTATCAGTACTCGAGTTGCCACAGCTACACTCCTTATGGAAAAAGGTAAACCCTTCAGATCACCTGAGGTTGCTCACCAATAATTTCTACTTGAACTTCTCCCGTTGCAGGATTCAACATCATCTTCCGGCCCTTCGTTCCCCCCGTTTGGCTCGCAGCCAGTCGAATGGAATGTTCATGCAATTTACGGATCACGGCTTCTTCATTACGCTGCCCCAGTCCAACCGAACGATTATTATTGCCAAACATCGATGCCCCACCGGTGATTTTTGCGGTAAGACGTTTCTTTTGAGCGCCAGCTTCGATCAATTGCTCGACTAATAAATCAATCGCACTATCCGCAAATTTTCCTGGATCACCGCTGCCTTCCTTGGAACAAGGCAGAATGATATGAGCCAGCCCGCCCACTTTGGCAACGCAATCATACATTGCGATTCCGATACATGAACCTAATACGGTTCGTACCTTTTCCGGTGCATGAACAATTTTGAAACCGGCAATGGACACGGAATGAACATAGTTCTTCTCGTTACCACCCGTTTTTTGAGTGGTGGAATTATCAGTTACAGAGGTACTCGGCATTTTTACTCAACCTTTTTTTAATCACATGCGGATTCAATCGTACGCATTGCAGAGGGGGCGGGTAACAACATAAAGACCCACTCCAACCATTGGTCATCCAGCAGAAACAATGTTTTCGCTAAAAAGACTTCATCATTCACTAACGCCTGGTCCGGAATCAAACTGGCCATCACCGCTTCAGGTAAATCGAAAATATACTGAGGGGGTGCAGGTTCAATGTGAATGTCGAGCCAGTTCGACCAGCTGTTTACAAACGCGCTGGAAATAATGTTGCCGGTTTCCTGCAAACAGGAAATCTCTAATTCACCCAATTGGGTTGTGGTCCCGACAGGTTGCCCCATCAGTAGATCCACAAGTTGTTTCCCATGGTCTTGAGACATCCCCAGAAGGGTATGGCCCTGCAACTGCTCCGTGAGTGAACAATGCAACGCGATGATCGGGTTGGATTCGTCAAAACATGCGGCCACCTGGTCAATCGGAACTCGACCAAATCCTTCCGTCGAAATTTTCACTCCGCGTTTTAACCATTTGGACATGGATCGCGAAGCATCAAAAGCGCCATTGATCGCAATGGTTTGCAGTGCCGTTTGACGTACATTTTCATTCTGACATTTTTTTTGCATTAACTGAAGACCGTCATCCGTGGGCAGTAGCAACAGCCCCCACTGCACTCGAAGTTGATCCAACAAAAAATCAGTATCGGCGATGAGAACTTCGTCACGATGAGCGGCAAACTCCATCATAAAGGGTTGAATGATCGAGCTGGCCATATCGTGAACAAAATTCGGAACACCCGGTTCAATCAACAAATTCAACCATTTCGCCAAACTGTTCGCATAGGAACTGGCGACGATATTGGCGGTTTCCTTTAAGCAGGATTGTTCGATTTCACCCAATTCTTTGGAAGTCCCCTCCGGTAACTGCATCATGATATCCACCAGCAACAATGCCACCTTTTCGGGAAACGTCAGCAACAGATGACCGGACAGATCCCCTTCCAAAGGTAAATGAATCGCCGCAATCACTTCATCCGCCTCACCCAGCATGGTATAGGCTTGAGATATAGGGACATATTGAAATCCGTCGCTGGTCAGCCTCACGCCTCGCCGAAGCCACTTGGATAAGGCCCGTGACGCATTGTAGGAACCATTAATAGCAACCGTACGCAGGGCATCCTCAAAAGTTTTATCGATTGATAGTGTGTCCATGGCTTATCCTTCAACCATCGCAGGCACGGGTGCGGTCACCGCTTCGGGTGCGTCCGTTTGAGATGCCATTTCCATCATCGCAGCCACATCCAGAATCAATGAGACACTGCCATCACCGCGAATCGAAGCACCTGCGAAACCACGGACATGTTCATAATTTTCAGCAATCGATTTGATCACAATGTCTTCCTGCCCCAACAGCTCATCCACCACCAACCCGATCTTGTCTTTTTCAAAACCGACGATCACCAGCGTCAATTCCGGTTCGTTTCTTGAAATCGTAACAAGATGAGTGGATTCGGTAGTAAAAATATCTTCATAATAAACAATGGGAATCACTTTATCCCGGACACGTACAACAGGACGCTTTTGAATCCATTGAATTTCATCACGACGAATCGTGATAATTTCAGCCACCGTTTCCAACGGTAGGGCATAAACCCCCTGACCGATCTTCGCGACCAAGGACGTCAGAATTGCCAACGTTAAGGGGAGTTTGACCGTAACACATGACCCCTGTCCCGGTGTGGAATTCACCTCCACCGTACCAGAAAGTTTTTCGATTTTACTGACGACAATATCCATCCCCATCCCGCGACCGGACAAATCCGTCACTTCCTGCGCCGTAGAAAATCCTGGCTTAAATATATATTGATACAACTCATGATCCGTCATGCTGTCGACTTGCGCTGGCGTAGCCAATTCATTTTCAATGATTTTATTTTTGATGCGTTCGAGATTTAAGCCGGCCCCGTCATCTTTGACTTCGATACAGATACTGTTCCCACGATGCGAGGCTTCCAGGGTAACGCGTCCCATCGGGTTCTTACCAGCCGCTTCACGCACCTCGGGCAATTCGATACCGTGATCTACACTATTTCTCACCATGTGGGTCAGCGGATCACCCAATTCATCCACCATACGTTTATCCAATTCGGTCGTTTCACCATGAAGGACCAACTCGACTTTTTTGTTTGTGGATTTTGAAATGTCTCTCACCACACGACGAAACCGGCTAAACAATGGACCGATAGACACCATGCGTGTACTCATAATCCCTTTTTGCAATCCTTCGCTGACACGACTAAGTCCATGCAACGCCTCATCAAAATCAAACATCGAGGATCGCAATCCATGGACCTGATTCACAAATGAACGAACCGAATGTAAACCCTGCGTCAAGTGGAGCATATTGCTCTTGCAGACTACAAGATCATGGGCTTTGGCGTTCGACGCTTCCAGTGAATCAATCGTTTCACTCAATCGAGTCAAGCGATCGGTCATGTCTTCTACTAAAAATCCCAGGTTCTTTCCGTTAAACACTTCTCGAAACTGCCCATGAATTTCCACAAAACGGGCACGATTAATCACCAACTCACCACCGAGATTCATTAACTGATCCAGTCGCTCCAGATCCACCCGCAAGGTTTCACCACTCTTCACCACGGTGGCCTCTTTCTTGGCAGCGGGTTTGGATTCCGATCTCGCAGGTGTCGAAGCGGCTGGCGTTTTTGACTGAGAAATGGTATTCGTGGGCGCTGAGGTTGACGCTGGCGCGCTCGTTGGGGTTGGTGTTACCGCGGGGTTGTCTACACTTTTCACATCGAGGTTTTCTGTCGCCGATCGCTCCGGATTTGTTGACCGTGGTGTTGAATCGGACGGCGTGACAGATGGTGCAGGGTTTGGTTGTTCAGATAGAGGCGGCGCGTCAAATTCGACTCCGTCAGGAGAGTTTGCCAGGACTTCACTGATCGTCACGCGTTCCGCATCAAACGAACTGGCCACTCTTTCCAGTTCCGCCGAATCAACATCGGTAGAGAGTATATATTCAATTTGTTGAATCTCGGAATCACCGGTCACCGTATTAATATCTGGATTCGATGAGATCATCGTACCCATTTCAGATAATTTGTTGTGTATCAAATACGCCTGAATGCTGGCTTCATCAAAACCCTCGGCGAAGAACACGGTAATTTTTAATTTCTTTTCGCCGTCCTCTTCAGAAACATCCTCTACATCAGTTCCTTGATCGCCACTCACACCCGCGTGTTCAGCCGGCGGTTCCGGGGTGTCGAGCGAATTTTGTAATTCTTCCGTCGGGGGTTCAACGCACGGTTCTGATTCACTATTACCCGATGATTGGGCGCATTGATCGATCCAGGACTGAAAATGGTTACACATTTCGTGCTCGTCGATATCTTGCACGACCCCTTCTTTGATCTTATCGATGGTGACACGCAACCGATCCACCACCTGAAAAATGGTGTTCATCAACTGCTCACACAACATCAATCTTCCGTGACGTAAATGATCCAGAATGGTTTCCATGTCGTGGGTCACGCGATTCATGCCGCTTAGACCCGCCACACCGGATGCGCCTTTGATGTTATGAGCACAGCGGAAAACCGTATTCAGCAAATCCAGATCTCCAGGCTGCTCTTCAAGCCCCAACAATCCCTGAGTGAGTTCATCCAGCGCATCCACCATCGCCCCTACAAACAATGTCGATAATTCAGGATCATCAAACAACTCACTCACCGCAACGGGTGGCGCGGGGACCGGCTGAGGATCCTCGACCGCACAGGCTGGCTCTGTAGTCGCAAGTTCTGGAGATGGATTTTCATCGATGTGGGTGACTTCATTCTGCGCAGACAGCTCATCTTGGGCAGCCTGGATCATGTCATCAATGCATTGCTCTTGATCCGGGGACGATTCATTTTGTCCATCCGCAACGACTTCGGAATCTGTCACACTCGAAGTCGCATCCAAAATTTTGTCCAACGCCAGCAATATATCATCGATGGCTACGGGTTCTGCCGATTCGTCGGAAAGCTCCTGCACGAGTGACTTCAGTCGGTCAAAAACCTGAAATAACGTTTCAAAACTTTCGTTGGTTAGATCTCTTTTTCCCATACGCACCTGATCGAAAAGTGTTTCCATACGATGTGTCAATTCTTTTATATTGTCAAACCCAAAAGCCGCCGCCAGACCTTTCAGACTGTGTGCCGCTCGGAACATGACGTTCATCTGTTCCTGATCATCCGGATCATCCAGGGACAGCACCCCTGAACCCGCTTTCGATTCCAGCTCCATCAGCCCGGCATCAAGCATGTCCAGGTATTCCGGTGCTTCATCCAGAAAACCAGCCATTAATTCCGGCGTAATTTCTATTCCACTGCTCATCCGTGTCAGCCCTTTATGCTTGCCAATTTGGGTTTTGGAGCCACCAATGGCTTGTAATACAAATTGGGTCCTTTGGGTTCAAAATTCAAAATTTCACTCAGTCCTGGTGTGTTACGAATGGGATCGACATCCCCCACCACCAGATATCCCCCTTTCGTCAGCGCATCACGAACAGTCGCCAACACTTTCTTTTTCATTTCCAGATCGAAATACATCAGAACATTACGCAGAAAGATGAGGTCGAATTGACCGCTGGGAAACGGATCGCGTAAATTATGAAATTGAAATTTTACCAGATCCTTAATCTCTGGCTTGAGGCAGTAAAGATCCTCACGCGACTGAAACCATTTTTTTATGATGGCTTGATCGGTGCGTGAGACCGCGTAGTCGTTGTATTCACCCCTCTGTGCCTGATCCAAAACACGCTGGCTGATGTCGGATGCCACGATAGAGATCTTCCATTTGGAAAAATTCCTGATCCCCTCGCGTAGACAAATCGCGGTCGTATACGCCTCCTCCCCACTGCTGCTGGCTGCACTCCAAACACGTATCGAGGGGCATTTATTGTTTTTTTTCTTTTCCAATATTTCCGGTAACCAGGTCTCACGAACAAATTGCCAAAGCCCTACATTGCGGAAAAAATAGGTTTCATTCGTAGTGACCGCAGACAGAAAATGTGGCATTTCTTCGTCATACTGTTTCGGATGGCACAGTAAATCGTAATACTGCTGGTAAGTGTCGAGCTTTAATTCTCGTAATCGTTTACGCAATCGGTTACTCAGCAGGGTGAGCTTGGATTCCGGCAAATCGATCCCGGTCTTGTCGTAGACCAGTTTTGCGATTTTCCGAAATTCCGGAAGTGTCAGTTTTATCAGTTCCACCACAAGCCCCCAAAAAGTGTAACTCACTCTAACCCGACGGGTTGCACATTCACATAGATACGATGTTACAACGTTGCGTTTTCCATCATGATTTTTTCGATGTTCAATAGTATTAACAATTTCGTTTCAAATTTGACCAGGCCACTGACATACTCTTTGCCAAACCCGGTCAATCCGATCGAAGTCGTTTCGACCTGGTTCGGGTCAATCCGCAATACTTCATCCACCGCATCTACTGTAATGCCAACAGTTTTCTTGTTGACATTCAAAACAATAATTCTAGAATGTTCCGTGGCTTCCGTAACCTCCAGCCCAAATCTGACGCGTAAATCAATCATGGGGATCACATGACCGCGAAGGTTGATCAACCCGCTTACATATTCAGGAACTTGAGGCATCTCGGTGACCTGTCCGATCAGAATAATCTCCTGAACGTGCATGATATCCACGCCATATTCCTCATTCGCAAGACGAAAACTTACAATTTGCGTAGTTCCCAGGTGTTCTTGAATGTTCGTATTTGTGGTTTCAGCCGAGGGCATATCGAGTGTCGTAGCCATGACAACTATATCTCCAAATCAAGACACGCCTGATCACCAGGCTTACCATCAATCGGCCATCACGAGGAATCCCGCAAATCTCTAACTCGAATCACACTTGATTTGCTGTATCACTATTAAACGCGATCCTACTATTCGACTTGTAGCAATGACTACGATTCCAAAGTCCGGCCATCCTTCGACTTCGTGGCGATTATAAATTGTTGATTATTCACTCTTGATACACATCGCCGTAATTCGCATCGGGAACCACAGAACACAGCTTGAGAACAATCACGAAGCGGGTCTTATCGGACAATGTCGCGTCCTTCTCTAGAGACAATCCCGGCATGCCCAGATATAGGGTGTAAGGTGATTGCAAGACCTGTTTTCGACGATCGTAACGTGATCGATCCGGACGAATCCTGTCAGATACACGATTCTGAAAATTTTCGTGATCTGATCATTTCAGTCGACTTCGGCGCAAGTCGATACACCTTTGGTAGGGGCCGGATCATGTAGTCCCGATTCACATTTTCACCAAGGCGGGATTCTTTCTGCCATGATTGATTGGAGTGCACCACATGGATGTCCGTTATATTAATCCTTTTGTAAAATCCATCGCCAATACATTTCAAACCATGTGTAGCGTGACAATTAACGTGGGCAATCCCGAGCTGAAGCACGGTGATGATCCTTCATCAGACGTTACTAGTGTAATTGGGTTCTCCGGTGATGCCGCTGGCAGTGTGGCCTTGCTCTTTAATTACGAGGTGGCTTCTAAAATTGCATCCAACTTCGCCGGTACTGAAATCAATCAGGATCATGAAGATTTTGCTGATGCCATTGGCGAATTGGCCAATATGGTGGCCGGGGGTGCAAAAGCACAGTTTGAAGGTTTGAACATCTCCATCTCCCTGCCCAACGTGATCCTTGGAAAAAACCATAACATATCAGGATCCAAGAATGCTCCAAGGCTCATCATCCCCTGCAAAACAGACATGGGTACGTTTTATATGGAAATCGGTATGGTATTATCAATACACGTCGCAGCTACAAAGACCGCTGCAGTAGGAGCGAGCCAATGAAAATTATGCTAGTCGACGATTCGAGAACAATTCGCAATATCCAGAAAAACGTACTCAATCAACTCGGACATGAGGAAATTGTGGAAGCGGAAGACGGCGTGCAGGCGCTCTCTATGTTCAACGAGCAGCCTCCCGACCTGATGCTTGTTGACTGGAACATGCCCAACATGGACGGCATTACATTAGTTCGCAAAATACGCGAGCTGGACAAAGCCGTACCCATCATCATGTGTACGACCGAAGCGGAAAAATCACGTGTACTCGAAGCCGTCAAAGCCGGCGTCAACAACTACATCGTGAAACCATTCACCGTCGAATCTCTGGGTGAAAAAATTTCGCAGACGATGGAAAAAGTAGCGGCAAAGGCATAGGTCTTCACTGACCGGTTCGCATACTATTTTTCGGTGATCACCGCTACGGGTTGACCGTCCTGATCCACAGCTACAAACACAACCTCCGCTTCCGTCACGTTGACAACCTCATCGGGATCGTGTCGCCTGCGTGCGCATACTTTTAAGTGAATGGTAATCGAAGTCCGTCCGATCCTCGACGTTTCCGCGTAGATACTGATCACATCGCCGACGAAGATCGGCTCGTGAAATTCCACTTCCTTAAACGATACCGTCACGTATCGGTGGTGTGCCTGACGCATCGCTTCGATATACGCCGCCTGGTCAATCAGCGACAATATCACGCCGCCAAAAATCGTACCATCCGCGTTCGTGTCGCGCGGCATCATCACAACCCGAATCGCCGGCTCGTTGCTGGGTGGTCTAACCGTTTTGGC
The DNA here is from genome assembly GCA_965364865.1 of uncultured bacterium. Classification (GTDB taxonomy): domain Bacteria; phylum Planctomycetota; class Phycisphaerae; order UBA1845; family UBA1845; genus CBDTZI01. The sequence goes on from CBDTZI010000075.1 coordinate 8,619, forward strand.
CATTATGGAATACTCTCTTCTTTTAGAAACGATCTTACAAAACCGCGATCGAAACATTGCAGTCACGGTTTCATTTTCGTGTAAACAGCTAAGATCCCTCCAGCCAATACCAATGTACAAACGCAAACAAACAAAGCCGGGAACCGAAAACGATAAAGCTTGATCAAATGTCGACCATAACGCAATTGCTCAGCCACCGAGAATTTACTCTGCCCCGCTTTGCGTACTTCAAAACGGATCGGAACTTCCGCGTGTTGACCACATCGACTTTTGACAAAAAGCTCAAGCCCGATCTTATACCCGATCGGATCAACGATGCGACTCGCTCGTTCCCAGGCACCACGAGTGAGTGCAAAAAACCCCGACATCGGGTCGCTCATCGGAGCCAGTGGTTTTGCGAGCATCGTAGCCAACCGAGAAGCCAGGCGCCGCCAGATCGACCAGCCTTCGACGATGGAGCCCCCCCGCCCATATCGCGTCCCCAGAACAAAATCACAACCGTCCTGATCCAGCGCAGCCAGTAAGGCCGGTATCATCTCCGGCGGATGCTGCAAATCGGCATCCATCACCACGAGCTGACCATGCTTCGCACTTTTTAATCCTTCAACGACCGCGGAGGATAGTCCACGATCACGCTCACGAACGATTAATCGAACAGAGTAGCGTTTTTGCAACGTCTCGACCACTTCAATTGTACCATCTTGTGAGTTGTCATCCACGATGATCAATTCGCCTTCGATTTCAGCCTCCGCTAGGGTTGAAAAAACACGTTGAACAAGCGTTTCCAGATTCAGCGCCTCACGAAAGGTCGGTACGATGATCGATACTGATGATAAGGATACGGTCATACTGAAAATGATACCAGCCCAATCGACATCGACAACTCACAACCCCTGGTTTGACCAAAATCAAACTTCATGGAATAGATTTGAGGGGATCGTGGTTGAACATTCGATCAGAGGTACACCCTTGTTGAGCGGATCAATACATTGATCGCGATAATCGGAACATTGATAAGTGTGATCGGCGATAAAGCTGCGGAGCTTGTAGAGGCTACGGGAAGGTTTGGAATCTTCACCTGGCAGATGTTCCGCTGGTTACTTCCCGGCATCACACAAAAACGAACATGGGTTCGAACCATGCCCCTGTTCTACGAAGTGGGGAATCGCACACTCCCCGTCATCATGATCACCGGCACGTTTGTCGGTCTGGTACTGGCGGTACAAAGTTACGATCAGTTGCGGGCTGCGGGGTTTGAAAATCATATGGGCGTGCTGGTCACGTTGAGCCTGGTTCAGGAACTCGGCCCCGTGCTGGCGGGCGTGATGGTTGCTGGCCGTGTTGGCGGGGCATTAACGGCAGAACTAGGTACGATGCGCGTCACCGAACAGATCAGCGCCTTAACCGTCATGGGCACGGACCCCATCAAACAATTGGTCGTTCCACGTTTCTTAGCTTGTCTGTTGCTCACACCGTTGTTGACCTTGTTTTGCGATCTTTTTGGTTCTCTGGCAGGCTGGTTTGTTGCGGTACAAATGAAGGGCATCCCTTCCAGTCCATACTGGTACCACATTGCACATTATATTGAATTTTGGGATGTCATGGTTGGCTTTGTCAAAAGCATCACGTTCGGCGGCTTCATTGGGATCATTTCATGTTACATGGGATTTTTCTGCCGTACGGGAGCCGCGGGAGTCGGGCGGGCGTGTACGGAATCGTTTGTCATCAGCTTTATCATGATTCTGATTACAGACTTTTTTGTGGGAACTTTTTTATCCGGCGTATATCGGGGATTGTTCGGATTAAAATCACTCGTTTGATGTAAAGATTTCAGGATATGATTGACCAGGCAAAACAAGTTGAACACGACGCAGCTATACGACTGGTCAATGTGCATAAACGATTCGACTCACTGGTCGTACTCAATGGCATTAACATTACACTGCGAGCCGGTGAAACGACTGTCATCATCGGCGAATCGGGATCCGGTAAAAGCGTGTTACTCAAACACATCGTCCGTCTGTTACGACCCGACAGCGGCGAGATTTATTTTTTTGATCAACGCATCGACACCATGCCCGAATACGAACTGGCAAAATTACGACCTCGGTTCGGTTTTCTTTTTCAACTCAGTGCGTTGTTCGACTCGATGACCGTTGGCGAAAACGTCGCATTCCCGATTGAAGAACACACGCAAAAAAGTAAACAGGAAATTGCACGAATCGTACAACACAAATTATCCATGGTCGGACTCGGCGGGATCCAGGATCAATGGCCCGCTGATTTGTCCGGCGGGCAAAAGAAACGCGTCGCCCTCGCACGGGCGATTGCACTGGACCCCGCGGTGATTCTCTATGACGAACCGACCACCGGCCTGGACCCACCGCGAGCAGACGAAATCAATGAACTCATTCTGAAACTCCAACGCGAGTTGGCGGTCACCAGCATCGTCGTCACACACGATATGGCCAGCGCCAGCAAAGTCGCAGACCGTATTCTCATGCTTTATAAGGGGGAATTCATTTTTGACGGCACGCCCGAAATGATCCTGCTTACAGAAGACCCGCGAGTCCGATGTTTTGTTGAGGGGCGATGCCCC
>CBDTZI010000076.1:0-11080 GCA_965364865.1 uncultured bacterium
CGGGGGTTGGAGTGGATGAGGAGAGCATGACATCTGCGCGATGGATCTTTGGGTTTCACGACTATTGTCCTTGGCGACGGGGTAAGAATAATTTGTGAGAGACTGTACGATAAGAATAGACGACGTGAAAATGCAACCCCGTGTGAAGTATGGGTAAAAGTCAGCTGTCCGTATCTAGATGTCAGGACTACGTGGTACGCACCACAGAACGATGTTCTTGAATGGTCAATTCGTTAGCACAACAATCCACGAGACTGTATATGCCTGAATAGGGTCATTATGGCCCTCCACGAAGTTGTCCAAGAGCAACGGGCTGAGGTCGAGCGGATTCGGGCGGCGATGCAAAGGGCGGGATTCCCTATTTTGCGATTCTCGATGCGGATGGAAAAAAATTGGCGGACGCGATCAGCAAAGAGGGCAACATCGGGTTTCCAGTAGAATCCTTCGAAGTCGATCATTTCATGAAGGTAATGAAGACCTACGCTCATAGGTTGTCCGATGCACAGATTGCGATTCTGAAAAAAGGATTAAAAAACAAGCCTTAAGGTGAATTTCTTCACCTGAGCCGCATGCATGCTGCGATGCATCTTCGTTTTCAGCTTGCACGGTGATCCACCTGAGCCGCATGCGGTATGAAATCCCGACTTGTCGGGAGCTTGCGCGGATATCCAAGGATATTACATTGTGGAGTGCCGCGGACAAGATTATCTTGTCCGTTTTTTTCATCCGAATCATCCCGGAGGGGCGGCTGATTTGTTGGACAGGGTGTCACAGGCCCCTGACCACGGTTCATTCTTCCCTATGGGACTCAAACGGTTTTATGACATGGCAGGCCGCTTCCTCACGGGTGCGGTTCGGTAATCATACCCACCGTTTTCAACGGAGTGGTTTTGGGTTAAGGTGTAGCTACTATGAAACAGGTACACATGTTGGAATTAAAACAAGAATGGAACATTCTCCAAGCCGAGATTCGCAAAGCGGTGGATCAGGTATTGGTGGGTGGGCGTTACATCAACGGACCGGAAGTATCGCAGCTCGAACAACGGATGTGCGAGCAGTTCGGAGCTTCCCATGCGGTCGCTGTCAGCAGCGGAACCGATGCGCTGCTCTGTTCGATGATGGCGCTGGAAATCGGCGCTGGCGACGAAGTGATCATCCCTTCGTTCACTTTTTTTGCGACAGCCGGTGCCGTCCATCGATTGGGGGCCACCCCCGTGTTTGTCGATATTGATCCGCAAACCTTTACGATGGATCCGCAGGCAGTGGAAGCCGCTGTGACCGACAAAACGCGTGCGATCATCGCCGTGCAACTCTTTGGTCAATGCGCCGACATGGACGCGATCAACGCGATCGCTCAGAAACACGGCCTTACCGTGATCGAAGACGCCGCGCAGGCGATCGGCGCGAAATATAAAGATCGGTTCGCCGGCACGCTGGGCACGTTTGCCTGTTTTTCTTTTTACCCCACAAAAAATCTTGGTGGATTCGGCGAGGGGGGAATGATTTTTGGCAACGATGAAAAACTGGCTACGCTGGCAAGACAGCTTCGCAATCACGGTGAGTCGCAACGATATGTACATGAACGCGTCGGAGGAAATTTCCGACTGGATACGATGAAAGCTGCGATTTTGCTGGTCAAACTTCGATATCTGGACCGATTCACGCAGCGACGTCGCGAAATTGCAGCTCAATACAATTCATTACTGGCTGAGACTCCGGTCATCACGCCCAAAGTGCCCGACGATCAAGTGAGTGTTTATCATCAGTATTCCATGCTGGTTGATCGGCGGGATGCGTTGAGCGCCCATCTGCGTGAGCAGGGGATCGACAGCGGCGTGTACTATCCGATCGGTCTTCATCTACAGAAATGTTTTTCATCTTTGGGCTATAAACCAGGCTCACTGCCTGTCACCGAACAGACCTGCGAAAAAATTCTCTCACTACCCTGTCATCCGATGATGAGCGATGACGACGTCGTATCTGTGGCAGATAACATAAAAGCGTTTTACAGTGGCGATGCTAAAACCGGCGGTGCAATTCCTTCGCAACAGACAACATCGGTGGATCGATAATGCGTGTGCTCGTGACCGGTGGCGCCGGTTTTCTTGGAAGTCATCTTTGTGATCGATTGTTGGCCGACGGTCACGCGGTGGTTGCGCTGGATAATCTCTTTACCGGCTCGAAACAAAACATCGAACATCTCTTCAATCGACCCGACTTTGAATTTATTCAACACGATGTGGTTCACCCCATTGAGCTTGAAGTCGATCGCGTACTCAACTTTGCATGCCCAGCCTCTCCCGTTCATTACCAGTCGAACCCAATCAAAACAATGAAAACGTCGGTGATGGGTATCATCCACATGCTCGGTTTAGCCAAACGCACCGGCGCCCGCATTTTGCAAGCTTCCACGTCAGAAGTGTACGGTGATCCCAAAGTGCATCCGCAAACCGAAAACTATTGGGGGCATGTGAATCCCATCGGCCCGCGTAGTTGTTACGACGAGGGAAAGCGGGCAGCGGAAACGTTGATGATGGATTATCATCGTGAACATGGGGTGGACATTCGCATCATTCGTATTTTCAATACCTACGGACCGCGCATGGCTGTCGGGGACGGACGCGTCATTTCCAATTTTATTGTGCAGGCGTTGCGGGGTGAAAAATTGACCGTTTACGGCGACGGAAGTCAAACGCGTTCGTTTTGTTTCGTCGATGACATGGTCGAGGGGATCATGGCTTCGATGAATTACGAGGGTGAAGAAGCGGATCAACCCATCAACATCGGTAATTCCGATGAACGGTCCATGATGGAGGTGGTCGATTGTCTGGGTGAAATTATGGGATTGAAATTGGAGGTCGATTTTCATCCGCTGCCCAACGACGACCCGATTCGCCGAAAGCCGGATTGCACTCGTGCGAACCAGCGGCTGGGATGGGAGCCTCATGTATCCCTTCGTGATGGCCTCGTGAATACCGTTGCCTATTTCAAACAACTCGTTTAACGATTTTTAGCTTTGCTTGAAGACTGGATAAATTTTGACATGACCCGCAGCGTGGTGTCGGATATGTGATGTTCGATTCCCTCGGCGTCGATGCAGGCTTGTTTTTTCGGTACACCCAGTGCGAGCAGAAAATCGTGGACCACCTCATGCCGTTTCCGAACCTGATCCGCCAATCGTTTACCGGTTTTGGTCAAAAAAATGGCACGATAAGGACGCTTGTCCACAAACCCGTCGCGCTGCATACGGCCAATGGTCTTGTTCGCGGTGACGTGTGACACACCCATGCGATCAGCTACGTCGACCAGGCGGGCTTCACCGTATTGTACGATCAAATCGTCAATAAGTTCGACATAATCCTCGGTGACCTCCAGTGCATGGGCGCGGCGCGTTTGTCGAAATCCATCCGTCGTGCTTTTGGTTCGGGGCTGCGGCTCGATCTTATTTTTTGTCGCGGAAGATTTTTTCATTCTTTTTAAGGCTCCGTATTTTTTTCATGATCTTTTGTAGACGGCATTTCATCCTCCGGAATTTCCTGGCCGTGTGGGTCGGTGGTGATGTGATTCAAATCCCGAGCCATCTCCTGATCCATGGAGCGGGTGATAAAATGTTCGGTACGGCTGGCGGAATCGTGCAGGTGATCCGACGGTAGATTCAGATGTTTCGCAAGATAACTCTCCCACAGTCGGTGAGCGCGAACGAGTTTTCGAGCGCTGGTTTTTCCGCTAAAGGTGAGACGATAGGCGTTCCCTTCGCGTTGAATGAGTTGTCTACGTTGTAAATTCATCAACGCGACCCGGCCAATCAAAGTGCTGCTGCCGAGGGATTCGTGCAACAGCGATGGAATGGAAACGATCTCGCGTGCGAATCGAGATTCTTCCAGTCGATACAACAATCCGAGAATATCTTCGCGCGTGATACGCAACGACAAAGCGGTGCGATGAGCGAGCTTGCTTATGATACCGTGTCTGGGGGCGAGCAATAGCGTCACAAAGAAAACAAGGCCCACCGTAACCGCCATCATGCCTGCCGTGCTCGTGTCGGAATATCCAAACCATGTGGGTACCGTGATCGCGCTGAGATGACCCAACGCCGCTGACCCGCCCGCGATGAACACGCTGACCAACAGCATCGGTAAATATCGATCGGTTAAAAGATGAGAAGCCGCAGCGGGTACGATAAGCATGGCGATGACCAGAATACTGCCGACGCTTTCAAACGATGCAACCGTCGTCACGGCGATCAAGGTCATCAGCAAATAGTGCATCAGGTTGGCATTAATCCCCAGCGTGGTAGACAACGACGGATCGAACGAGCTGATACGCAGCTCCTTATAAAAAAACAACACGAACAGCACGTCGATCAGAAATATACCGCTCAAATTGACAAAGGCTCTGGGCAGGGAGTAGCCTAAAATTTCGCAGGTATCGATCGGCGTCAGTTCGATCGCACCATACAAAACGCAACCGGGGTCCAGGTCCACCGCATCAGCTGCGCGCACGATAAAAATCAGACCGATCGCAAAAAGGGTGGTAAAGACCACGCCCATCGACGCACTTTCTTCGACTTTTCCCAGTTTGTGAATCCATTGCGTCAGCAGGGCGGTGAGCACGCCAGCGATCGCGGCACCGACAAACATTGTAACGCTACTTCGACTTCCCGTAAGTAGAAACGCGATCGCCAGTCCAGGCAGCACAGCGTGGCTGATGGCGTCGCCCATCATGCTCATGCGTCGCAGCACCAGAAAATTACCTAACAAGGCGCATGACATTGCGCTCAAAGCGGCGATGACTACGATCCAATTGTCTAACCAGGTCCATTCCACGTTTGTAATTCCAATACCTGAGCCGCAAGTTTTAGCTTATGCGGATATTCATCAATCCAGTTGATGCGGGCTGGGCGGCATCGCCAGATGCGGATGTTGCACCGCCAGCATTTGTTCAAGTTTTTCCACCATCGTTTTTCCGATGACATGTTCCAGTTGATCCGCATCACGATCAACATGGCTGGGTGCAATATCTGCATGGGTAATCAGATATAGTTCCCACAAACGGTGATTACGCACGACGCGACGTGCTTCCAACCAACCCGATTCGGTTAAACAATATCCTCCGCCGGCATCTTTGCGGATCAGGTTTTGGTCTGTCGCGCGAGATAATTGTTTTCGTAAAACAAGCGGCGACCACGATCGTTCCGACAGAAGTTGTTTGAAAGGAATCCCTCTGCGTGGTTGGTTCGGTGCCGATGTTTCTGATTCACTCTGTTCAAACAGGGCACGCATCAAGTGTTGTTGTCTCACTTTTCGTTGTATTCGCATTTGATCCATCCATCGAACCAACACGCCGCGAGCCGATCCAAAAATCATGCTGAACGCAAAGATCCCGCCAGACACCACAACGATAATCGCACCCGCTGGCAATCTCGGAACCAGCGCACTGATCCCAGCTCCGACAAATCCGCTTAACGCTCCGATGCATGCGGAGATGATCACCATGGTGGGTAAATGATGCGTCCAGAATCTCGCTGCCGCCGGTGGGATGACCAACAACGCGATCATGAGAATGAGACCGACCGCTTGCAGGCCGATCACCGTGACCAGAACCACAAGAATAAGCATGAAAATATCCAAACGAACAATGGGCCAACCTTGAGCGCTGGCGTACTGATGATCAAAACACAGCAGATTAAATTCCTTAAACATCATAACGCACGCCCCGGCGATGATCAGACCAGCGATGGTGATGAGCGTCGCATCGGAGGCGAGCATCGACGCGGTCTTTCCGTAAATAAAAGATTCAAGACCCGCCGCCTGGCCCGTCCCCATTTTTTGAATCACGCCAAAGATCGAAATCCCCAGACCAAAAAAAACGCTCAACACGATACCCAATGCCGCATCTTCTTTCAGGCGGGTGAAATGTCGAATTAACAACACGCAACCCAGACCGACCGCCCCGGAAAGCGCCGCACCCAAAAGTAAACCCGGCAGATATTTCCCCGACCCGCCCCATGAAACCATCACGATAAATGCGATTCCAATTCCGGGAAGTGTCGCGTGGCTCAACGCATCCGCCATTAAAGCTCGACGTCTCAGCAGCATAAACGTGCCGATGATTCCCGCGCTCAACCCCAACACCGTGGTCCCCAATAACACCACGCGGGTATTGTAGTCGCGCAACGTTAACACACGACTTAATTCATCCCATGTAGGAAAATGTATCGAAGTATCCGTAATCGATTGTGTCGTGTCGAAGTTGTTCTGTGCAATCAACATGGATGGCGACAGCAAGACTAATACAAATGCGAGTATAACGATCCTCCTAGCCGTAGGCATAACGGAACCCCAATGAGTCGGGAGCCTGCGCGGGTAAAATTGCACCCGAGCCGCAGGCTTCAGCCTGCGCGGTTTTGCGGATACCGTAGGTGTTACGCTTCGATGGTTCGAGTAACTATATGGATGGCGAGTTACACTCACGATGGTCCCCCGCGTCGTGCCATCGCATGGGCCGCCTGATCGAGTAGCGTCAGTCGTCCACCGTATGTTTTTTGTAGGTTTTCGCGTGTAAACGTGGTTTTCGTCGGGCCGTGGGCTACGATTCGCATATTGAGCAGAAGCGTGTAATCAAAATATTCTTCAACCGTCTGCAAATCGTGATGGACGATGAGTGCTGTTTTACCTTCCGCGCGCAATTCGTGAAGAATAGCTACGATCGCCTTTTCGGTTGCGGCGTCGACCCCGGCAAACGGCTCGTCCATTAAATACAATTGCGCATCCTGTACCAGTGCCCGCGCGAGAAAAACGCGCTGTTGTTGACCGCCGGAAAGCTGGCTGATCTGTCGATGGGCGTAATCCGCCATGCCCACACGTTCCAGCGCAGCCAGGGCCGCCTGCTTGTGTTTTCGTGTGACCGGTCGACACCAGCCAATTTTTGCATAGCGACCCATCGCCACCACATCCAGCGCGTTGACCGGAAAATCCCAGTCGACCGTTTCTCGCTGCGGAACGTATCCGACCAGATGTCTTTGTTTGCGATAAGGTTTTCCGTAAATCATCACCCGACCCGACGCCCGCGGAATCAGGTCCAGCACCGCTTTGAGTAGTGTGCTTTTGCCTGCGCCGTTGGGGCCAATGACGCCGATGAGTTGACCTTCTGGCGCATCGAAATCCACATCCCACAATACCGGCTTGCGGTGATAAGCCACGGTCATGTCATGAATGGACAGCGGCGAGGTCGTGGGGTGTTCATCACCCGTGGCGACGCGCGGCAAAGAGGATGCCTGTGGTGAGGGTGGCGATGTTGCATCCTCGCCGGGCGACGGCGAGCGAGAATCGATATCTTTATGTGGTTGATCAAGGTCGATGGTCACAGTGTAGTCTTTCTTTACTTTGCAGCCAGCTTCCCCAACATTCCCTTTGCCGGTGCGTTACCGCCCAGAGCGCGGGCGATGGTCGTGGCGTTGCGGTCGATCATCCCGATGTAGGTGCCTTCATAGGTACCCGGCTGACCCATCGCATCGGAATAGAGCGATCCACCAATGGTAATTTTTCGGCCACGCGATTGTGCTCCCTCAATGAGCGCACGGATGTTCTTATCCGATACGGATGTTTCCACAAAAACCGCGCGAATGTTCCGCTCGACGATCACATCCACCAGATGATTGATGTCCTGAATACCCGCTTCGGACTCGGTGGAAATCCCCTGAATGCCCAATACTTCGATCTTATACGCTCGTCCGAAATAACTGAACGCGTCGTGGGCGGTGATCATTACGCGATTTTTTTGGGGGATCGAGCCGATGATGTCGCGCACATAGCTGTCTAAGGTTTCGAGCTGCTTGCGGTATTGTTTAACGTTGGATTGATAAGTCGTCGCGCTGAGGGGGTCGTAGTCGCATAACGCATCCGCGACCGCCTGGGCGGCTAAGCTCCACGAATTCACGTCCATCCAGACGTGCGGGTCGTGATGGCCGGTGATGATGGGGGATTCGAGAAGGTTTTCCTCGTTTAATTGTTCGGTCACGGCGTAGACGAGTTTGCCGCGCTTTGATATTTTTTTGAGCGTGTCCGCCATCTTCCCTTCGAGCATCAGCCCGCTATAAAAAACCACGTCCGCAGATAATAACGCAGCTACGTCACCGCGCGTCGGCCTATATAGATGCGGATCGATACCCTCACCGATGATGTTGCGCGTCTTTGCGAGATCGCCGACGACCTGTTTAACAATGTCGTTGACCATGCCGGTGGTAGTGGTGATGTTATAAGGATGTTGCTTGGGTTCGGCGATCGCGTCTGCGCCGCTCAATCCCATTATGATCACGACAACCCCCGTCATCCATAGATTCATGATTTTACGTTGATCGGTCAGTCCGTTCATAATGATCCTCAGGGTTTTCGTAGCCATGGGTTCCTTGTGTTTTTCGTTCATCGATTTCTCTTTCACGGTTTAGTCATAATTCGTCACCTCGGCTGCTATTTATAGCTGAGGGGTGCAAATGTAGTATAGGCTACATTTAACGATCGGCCATGTCAAGCGAAAAGTTGAACCCGGCCTGGTTACGCCAGAAAGGGCGTTTTTTAGGTAAAAAAGAGGCGGATGGGTGACATTGTATGCGGCGTATTGCGGGTATGTTTACGCGGGCTGAATGACGATCGCTTTGGGAGTGGTCGGGCAGTAGAACTGACAGACGCCGCATCCGACACAGCCATCCAACACTTCGGGCGGGCTTAATGTTCTGGATTGCCCATCTTTTTCAGAGGAATTATCTACTTCAGCAGAACCGTTTAATTCGAGCGATCCAGTTTCGTTGAACCGAATCGCATCTTCACCCAGCGGGCATCGATCCACGCAGAGTGTACACTCCTCATCTTTTGATCGCACACAATTCGTCGCATACACTTCCGCCATTCCCATACGAATGTCGGTCGGCTGCAGCACGGGTAGAAGCGCACCGCTGGGGCAGACGTGTGTACATTGCAACCCCTCGCAAACTACACAGGCTGCGGAGTCCGGATCGATCACCGGCGTACCCGCTGCGTCGCCCGCGTCCTCGCCCAGTGAAAAAATAGCATCAGCCGGGCAGATATCCACGCACGCATTGCACCGCTGGCAAGTCTCATTAAATTTGGATTCGGCGATCGCGCCGGGTGGTCGAAGTCGGGGTGTGGGTAGCGGAATCTCTATACGTTTTTCGATGAACTCCGCCAGTGGCTTCATCGCCCGGCTGGCGGCGCTTAGAAAAAACTTGCGTCGCTGCAAATGTTCTGAATTTTCTTCAGTGTTCATGCTCGATCCGTTAATCCTTGATCCAACTCGTTACAACAAGTCGTCACAACAAGAATCATCCCATTGATCTGCATACGTTGTCAATCACGAATATAGTCTAACATACTGCTGATGAGAGGGGATTGAGAGAAAATTCGATATGTATCAGGCTAATGATACAAACATGCTCATTTATGGCACCTTTGACGGCCAGAATAGACAGGTCGCACATCAAAGGGTAAAGTTTTCGCCCATTAAGAGGTGCGGCTGAGAGTTCGAGTCGATTCGAGACTTTGATTTCTATTTCGCACATTTTGGAAAGGTGTTTGGATGGTCCATCGAGTAGGGTACGGCACATTGGTCTTGGCCGTGCTGTATTTTATATTCTGGCTTGATGTTGCGATCGCGCATCGTTGCGAGGACATGCCCGGCATGCTCGGGGAATTGTTGCGCCGGGGTAGTATACTTCCGCTGGTGATTCTCGCACTATTTCTACGCAGCGGGGTCGAGCTTGATCGCATGTTGCGTGCGAAAGGAGCCAACCCGCACACCCGTTTTTCATTCCTTTTGATTGCTCTCTTCATGCTCACGCCCTGGTTTTGTGCTGCGGGTTTGCTGGGTTCCGGGCCGAGCATCAAGGAAGAGTTTTACTGGATGATTGTCTTGATGGTGATTGCCGTTATGGGCACGGGTATGTTAACGGTGTTTCGTCAAAAGCCTGAGGGTACCATCAACGATGTAGGGGCGACGTTGATCACCATTTTTTATCTGGGGTTTATGGGATCGTTTGCGGTTTTATTAAGAAGCGGCCACGACTTAGCCACGGAAAAGGGTGCGTGGTTATTGCTTGTGGTAGCCATGGTGACCAAAGCGTCGGACATCGGAGCGTATCTGGTCGGCTCCACATTGGGTCGCCACAAACTCGTTCCCAACATCAGCCCCGGTAAAACGGTCGAGGGAATGTTCGGCGGACTGGCTGCCAGTGCCTTGCTGGCGATGTTCTTCGCGAAAGTCAGTTTGCTGTTTCATCCAACCGAATTTTCTGCCAAAGCCAACGCGCTGGTCGAACTGGCCTCCGTGGATAATCCAGCGGTTGGCGACGGAATGTCGCCGATGGTTAGAGCCTGCATTTTTGGCATAGCTGTGTCGTTTGCGGGACAGATAGGCGATCTTTTCGAGTCCTGCTTCAAAAGGGACGCTGGCAGTAAGGATTCGGGCAATGTTATTCCTCGTTATGGTGGTATACTTGATCTGGTAGATAGTCCCGTGCTCGCGATCCCGATCGCCTGGTTTTTGTTGACCGTCGTTTGGGGGATTGTGTAGCGTAGATATGAGATGATATTTTGGATGCGAAAACTGGATCGTCCGACAGCCGGCGACGGTGTAGTTAGCTGGTTCGGCTGCCGAAGATAAGATCACTTGGAAATATCCTTACCGATAGAAGACCCTTCCCGCCGTAGCGAGCTCTACGGAACCGCCGACCGAAATCTACGATTAGTCCGATCGGCTTTTAACGTGCGAATCTCTGCACGGGAAAACCTGATTCGTATCAGCGGTACAGAAGAGGCGGTTCAAAAAGCGGCGTTTGTGTTTGAAAATTTACAACGCACACTTCGCAAGGGTCGTGCGTTGCCGGATGAAGTGGTCGATGCCGCCATTGAGCAGGCATCCCATAACGGTCAATCCAACGGCGATTCGATTCAGGTTTTTTTAGCCAACGCGAATATCGTTCCCAAGGGCGAAGGTCAGAAACAATATGTTGAAGCGGTATTGGAAAACGATTTAACCTTTTGTCTGGGGCCGGCGGGCACCGGCAAAA
>CBDTZI010000077.1:0-11073 GCA_965364865.1 uncultured bacterium
CGTTCCCCGCCCACGATGGTGAGATCGGAATCTTACCCCAACGCGCCCCGCTGGTTTGCAAACTGGGTATCGGTACAATGCGCGTGGACACAGGTAACGAAAAACACGTCATGCTCATCGACGGCGGCTTTGCTCAGGTGGTCAACAACAAACTCAGCATCATCACCGAACAGGTTTACAAGCCCGGCTCCATCGATGCCGACGAAGCCCGTAAATCACTGGAAGCTGCCCGCGAAATGAAGATCACCGACGAGGCGTCGTACATTTCCCGCACCAAAGCTGTCCAACGTGCCCAGGCACAACTCAAACTCGCCCGCAGCTAATCACCCAACCGCCCACCACCAGCATTTGGCATCCATATAGAGACATTTGATCCATCACTAACGCTCTTTCGCTACATCCTATACGTCCTATAATATGCTCGATGATAACCATCTACAACTTATTACTTGACAAATGATATTGTTATGATATTATATAGATAGATAACAACCCTTTTGGAGGAACAACGATGGAAACTCGTGAATTGCAGAAGAATACGTTCAACGGCTGGGCGATGATCGTCTGGCAAATTTTTGCGGGATTGGTATTGGGCTATCTATTGTACGCCACGATCCGGCCCTTAGTTGTCCACGGCAGCAGCAACGTTGCCATGAGCATCGCCAAGCTTGTATTTCTTGGCATTGTTACTGTCGTCTGGTTTAGTTGCTGGTTCGGATTTTTCACCTTGCAGCCCAACATGTCAGCGGTGCTGATTCTGTTTGGAAAGTATCAGGGCACGACATTGAAGAGCGGTTTTCACTGGGCGAATCCCCTGCTGATGAAGAAGAAAGTCTCTCTACGCGCACACAACCTCAACGGTGACAAACTCAAAGTCAATGATAAGCGCGGTAACCCCATCGAAATTGCGGTCGTTGTCGTGTGGCGTGTGACCGATACCGCCAAAGCCGCCTTTGATGTTGAAGATTATGAAGATTACGTTCATGTACAAAGCGAAGCCGCTCTGCGTCATTTAGCCATGGCCTACTCCTACGACACGTTTGAAGGTGACGAGCTTACGCTGCGTGGAAGCGTAGACGAAGTATCCGATGCGCTGCTAAAAGAGGTGCAGGATCGTGTAGAACGGGCGGGCGTAATGGTCGAAGAGGCAAGAATCAGTCACCTTGCCTACGCCCCGGAAATCGCCAGCGCGATGCTGCAAAGACAACAGGCGGACGCTATCGTCGCAGCCAGACAGCGCATCGTGGATGGCGCGGTAGGTATGGTTGAAATGGCTCTGAAAAAACTGAAAGAAAACAAAACAGTCGATCTGGATGAGGAGCGCAAAGCCGCGATGGTCAGCAATTTGCTCGTTGTACTGTGTGGCGATAAGGCGGCTCAACCGGTCGTCAACACCGGAACGCTTTACAGTTAATAAAGGCGGAGTAACCCATGGCTGATAGAAAGTCATTCCTCCTCCGCTTACCCCCTAAGCTGATGGAGGAGCTGAATCGTTGGGCGAAAGACGATCTGCGTAGCCTCAATGCGCAGATCGAATTTCTTTTGCGCGATGCGATCCATGTTCACCGTAAAAAAATCGACGGCCACAATTCAGCCGCTCATGAGCCTGCCCCATCTGATCATTGATCCAACCGATTGTCCACAACCGGAAAAAACGGGTTCTGAATCATGGACAATTCTATGACATGGCTATCAATCACACAATTCTTACATAGTTAGCCGATATTATCGGTCTTGAATTTTCAGCTATAATACTATATCATGGTGGATAATTATCTATTGAGGAAATCACTTTGTTGACACTGACTTCGGAATACGCGTTGCGTGCGACCGTGTTTATCACCCAGTCCACAACGGATTTGGATGATTCCAGAATTCGTGGGAAGGAAATCGCGGATCATACGGAGATTCCTTATAAATACCTCACACGTATTCTGGCTGACCTCGTCCGGGCTGGCGTGCTGAATGCTTCGCGGGGAAAAAAGGGTGGATTCAAATTAACCCGCAAACCCCAAAGCATTCTTTTATACGAAATACTCTCACCCTTTGAGCCGGTGTTGGGTAACCGTCGCCCCTGCCCTTTCGGCAATTTAATTTGCAGCGACGACGAACCTTGCGCTGGACATCATCAATGGAAAACGGTTCGTGATGCCTACACCACATTTCTCAATCAAACGAGCATTCGCGATGTCGCATTTGAAAACGGTAAACTATCTTTAGATCAACTCGTAGAGAATGATAAAGTAAAATAAATACGTCATCCATTCATCCAGTTTTTCGGCAACACGAAACGGAGCAGTGCATATGGAAGAACATACTCCTGTGGAACAATCGACATCTGATTCGATTGATCCCCTGAACCAACCGTTGCCTCAGGCGGCCTCAAGCACGATCCGAATCGACGCCGCATCAGAGTGGCGACACTGGCTCACCGGGTTAACGATGGGGCTGTTGCTGTACGAAACACTGAGTGGTTTCGCAATTTACCTGACCCCTTTTTCAAAATTGAATCAGTTCGGCGTGTTGTGGCACACGATCATCGGTATCATTATGCTCATTCCGATCGCATGGTATCTCGCTCGTCACTGGTGGCTACGATTTCGCACCAAATTTAACCACTACCAATTACTCGGTTATGTATCGGCCTCAATGCTGATCGCCCTGTTTGTCAGCGGTTATGTGTTAACCTTCCAGGCGATGTTCAGCACACGCATCACCTATCTTTGGGATCAACTCCACCTGATCACCGGCATCGCGTTTACTTTAGCGATTTTAATCCATACTGTGATGCTGTGGATACGTAAGATGAAAGCTGTGGAAGCCGTCGCTTCGATGAAAATCGCAAAGCGATCCTTCTTAACTCAATTGACTGCTACGATGTGCGTCATGGTCATTGCACATGGCGGATCGATGATCGCTTATGTCGAACCCCACTTACACAATGATTTCCCGGAGGATTACAGCTGGAAATTTGGCAAAGACCGCCCCTTCGCACCCAGCCTGGTACGAACCGAAAGCAAATGGGCGTATGATCCGGCCTCTTTGTCTGGCTCAGCGGGCTGCGGCACCAGTGGATGCCACAGCGATATTTTAGAGGAATGGCAACCCAGCGCGCACCGATATGCTTCATCCGACATCGCTTTTCAAGCGGTACAAAGAATTATGCTTAAAGACACCGGCGCAGAATCTACGCGTTACTGTGCTGGCTGTCATGACCCGATCGCCCTGCTGTCGGGAAATAAAAACGTAAACGTGGAGGGATTAACTTCGGTCGGCGCAGACGAAGGTATTTCATGTATCGTTTGTCATTCGATTGTACAAACCGATGTGCGCGGCAACGCCGATTACACCGTCACCCAACCCGATCGATATCTCGGCGAGAACACCGATAATCCAATCAACAAATTCGTGAGCGACTTTCTGATCCGTGCCTATCCCGAACATCACAAATCGATCTACGCACGCCCGCTCTATAAAACTGCGGAGTATTGCGGCGCCTGTCATAAACAATTTATCGACGAGGAAGTCAATCAGATCGGCTGGGTGCAATTACAGAATCAATATGACAACTGGCGCAAAAGCCGCTGGTATCACGAAGGGAATGCCGAAAAAACTATCACCTGTCGCGAATGTCATATGCCGCTGATGGATTCCACGGATCCCGCATCCGGTGATACCGCCGACTACAATCGCTCGGCTAAAGATAAGAAACATCGATCACACCGTTTTTTAGCCGCCAATCAGGTCATGCCGCTGTTGATGGATTTGCCCGGTGCAAAGAAACAAGTGGAACTTACGGAACAATGGCTGCGAGGTGAAATCGAAATCCCCGAAATAGCTGATAAATGGACAGCCGGACCGGTCATTAGGCTGGCACTCTACGGACCCGAAAGTGTCAAACCCGGCGAGCAGGTTGAGGTGCAAATCGTCATCACCAACAACAAAACCGGCCACAGTTTTCCAACAGGCCCGCTCGACATTATCCGCAGCTGGGTCGAAATAACCGTGAAAGACGATCAAGGAAATGTCGTTTATGAGTCGGGAAAACTGCGCGAAGACGGAACCATGGACGACGACGCTATGGTTTTCAAAGCCGAAGGGATTGATCGCTATGGCAACGATATCGACCAACACAATCTCTGGGAAATGGTGGGTGCGAGATTTAAACGGAGTCTGTTCCCCGGAATGAGTGACTCGGAAACTTATTCTTTCGCATGTCCTGGTTTTTCCACACCAGCAGTAAAAGAGACGGACTCAGAAAAAGACAATCACGCGTTCATTGCGCCATCGGGTCATGGAAAATTAACGATTACCGCAGAGCTGAATTACCAGAAAGCAGACGCCGCATTTTTAGACAAATTGTTTAGCGTAGAGGCGGAGATACGAACACCCACCACGTTAATTTCCACCGATACGATCGAAATTCGGGTGGAGCAGTAACCCGTGGGATTTCTGGATAAGCGTCGCCGATTGCTGATCAGATGGACCGTGGTTAGCGGCATCATTTTACTGCTGGCGATTCTCTGGTCCCTGTCCGGTCGTTCGAACTGGGAAGAGGCTGTACTTCCCGGCGCGCAAGTGGAAGGATTAACCTCAATCCTTGCACGCGACATCTCATCTGAAACCATCCCCATTCGTTTTGAAAACATTACGAAGGAATTGGGGATTGATTTTAGACATTTCCCCGCCAAACGCGAATCCTTACTACCCGAGGATATGGGATCGGGTGTTGCGGTTGGCGATTTTGATGGCGACGGATACCCTGATCTTTTTTTCGTAAACTTTGTGGGTTCGATTATTCCCGACTCACCCGAAGTTCCTGCGGAACAGGGTTTTTCCAAACTTTATAAAAACATCAACGGCCATCATTTTGAGGATGTGACCAAACAGGCGGGTATTTCGCACCGCACGTTTGGCATGGGTGCGTCATGGGGTGATTACGACAACGACGGCGACCTGGATTTGTACATCACCGCTTATGGACCCAACGTGTTATACGAAAATCTGGGTGACGGTACTTTTCAAGACGTCACCGAAAAAGCGGGCGTGCAGGATACGAGATTCAGTACGGGTTGCGTCTGGGGGGATTACGATCGAGACGGGGACCTGGATTTGTATATGGCCAACTATGTCGATTTCGTTTTCCGCCAGCGGGACCGCAAAAACAAAGCTCGGCAATACGCAACGGAGCAACCCTACACGCTGAACCCATCTGCTTACAAAGCGCAACCCAATTCACTCTTTCAAAATAATGGAGATGGCACGTTTACAGATGTTGCACAATCCGCCGGTATCGACGACCCCAAAGGACGAAGTTTATCCGCCAGCTGGGTGGACTTCGACAACGATGGTAAACTTGATCTTTATGTAGCCAACGACGTATCCAACAACGGCGTCTTTCATAATCGCGGCGATGGTACGTTTGAAGACATCGGTGCTCCGTCATTAGCGGCTGACTATCGCGGCGCGATGGGCATCGCCATCAGCGATTTCGACAACGACCTCGACCTCGATCTGTTTATCACCCACTGGATCGCGCAGGAAAACGCGCTTTATCGAAATATGATCCGCGATGAAGTGATGGGCGACTCCGAAAACAATCGAACATGGTTCATGGATGAGGCGGAGCAATATGGACTGGGGCAAAGCTCGCTGGACATGGTTGGGTGGGCGACCGGTTTTTGTGATTTCGACAACGACACTCGTCGCGATCTCTGGATCGTCAACGGTAACACGCTCGAAAACACTGACAACCATGAGCTTTTAATCCCCCAGCCGCCACTGATTCTGTGGAACCGTAACGACGAGGGCTTCGTCAATATCGCCGAGCATGCTTTGGGCTCGACCTTAACGCCGGTGGTGGGTCGCGGCGGTGCACAGCTCGATTTTAACCAGGACGGACAGGTTGATCTTGTATTTGTGATTCGCGGCGGAGACGCCATCGTGTTGAAAAACGTTTCTTCGCCATCCGGTCACTATTTACGCGTAAAACTTAGACAGCGAAACGCCAACACCTCAGCCATCGGCGCTAAGGTTTATGTCACAGCTGGTGATAAAACGCAAATGGATACGGTCGGAGCTGGCTCCTCGTATTTATCGCAGCACGAATTAACTTTGCACTTTGGACTCGGCGACGCGCAGTCCGTCGATACCCTTCGCATCACCTGGCCCAACGGTAAAGAAGAAACCTATTACAACCTCCCGATCAATCAAGCCTTCACCTATTTTCAATACTAATTTCACATTACAATTTGTGGAATTATCGACTAGGATTAACGTTTACTGTATACGACACAATACGTGCAACTACTCTTCCAGGGTTATCGACTCGTTCTAGATCCATTGGAAAGAGGAGTGTGTATTTGGTGTTTTTGGGTGGCAAGCTTTCGATTGGTTCGCTTCTTAGAGTACCTGTTTTTACATTCCTAAGTTTAATATCACCAAGTGCCTCGATAGTTACTAAAATATTCACATTCATATCTTGTATAGCAGGAAAACCTGTTCCAGGTTTCATTTCTCTGAATAAACTAGGTGGAGCAGGACGCTCGTAATCATGTCTCACACTAATCTTCCCGAATGATGAATTCCCATCTGTTGAGTGAGGTGCTACCCATAATTGTTGCGTGGCTATTCCATCATTAAGAAACTGTTTTCCTGTAGTAGCGCCCATTATTCCAGAAAAAGTTGCTTCAGTTCTACCTTTACCAATTATTTCAATAACGGCATCATCGGACGCACAAGCACACATAAAGTGGACGCCCTCTTGTGGATAGTTCTTTCGTATCTTATAAGATGCTCCACCAACACAGCCAGTTACAAAGAAAATAAGAGCGAACAAAAATGTGACTGTCAATAATCGTTTTAAACTATTCATCATTATATCTCCATAATAAAAGGATTCTTAAATTAGACAGATTGTTTTAATCTACAGCGTAATGCAATATAAAAGATCTCCTACACAAAATTATAGAGATCGTAAACTAACGCAGACATTTTAATATTTTATCACTATGTGTCAATAGTAATTACTATGAACCGAGTTAACGACCACCTATTTGTAAAAAGACTCTTGTAGATATGGGTGTTTGGGGTGATATAATCGTATTCACTGAAATACTCCCCCCAACCGCTCCTTGGTTTGTTAAGAGTTAGACCTCTGCTCACTATGTGTCGGAATGAGCTACTATGTAATGCAAGAATGATGTACCAATCTTTACACCGTTTCCTAATGGTATGGTTCAGAAAAACATGGAGTCACTATCGCTTAGTCATGCCACTTGGAAATCCGTCCCCATCCCTTGTTTCGCAAGAATGGAGCACCCATACTCAGCCGCTTCCTCACAGGCGCGGTTCGGAAACAATCCAGTATCTAGATATCAGCTTCCTAACGGTCGTTGTTCGGTTCACGGGGACGACCTTTTCGTACCCATGCCACTCAGGAATAATTACGATTTAATACGGCGGACTTGTTCGTCGGTGACGATCATATCGACGTGGCGGTCGAGCGGGCCGACGGGTACGTTGGGAACAATCTGACCCTCAATGCCCATCGCACAAGCGATGCCCTTAAATTCCGGATGGACCAAAAATCGATCGTAAAATCCCCGGCCCCGACCCAGACGATTGCCGTAATCATCAAACGCCAGGCCCGGAACAATCACCAGATCGATCATGGAAATGGGAAAGGGAATTCCCGAAACCGGCTCACGAATACCCATCGTTGAAACCGCAAGGTCATCGGTGAGTGATCGAATCTCCACCGGCATCATACGCCGCTGACTCCAACTCACCTTGGGGGCCAACACGCGTTTGCGATCCTGCCATGATCGAAGCACCAACGGCGACGTATCAATTTCGTTCGGCAGGGAGAGAAAGACCATGATCACCTCGGCCTTGACATATTCCGGTCGTTCAAACAACCGGTGACAGGCACGAAGGGATCGCGTAGCCATCTCCTCGGCGGGTATATCTGCGAGCGTTTGCCGCAGTCGTTGTCGTAATTCGTTTTTTGTTGACAATTCGATCGCTCGAAAAGCGGTACGATCGTGATCATTGAGCGTCGTTCGTGTTTTCTTCACGCCGACGCACGCTGGTTAAAAACTCTTGTATCTTAGCTTCGGCGCCCCGGTCGGTCGGAGTGTAGTAAACTTTGTCTACCCCAAGATATTCCTGGTCCACTGTACCATCTTTCTCGTCGTGCGGATAGCGATAACCCTCACCCGAGCCAAGCCTTTTGGCACCCAAGTACCCCGTTGATTTCAGATGTTTCGGCACAGGCAGAGTACGACCTTCCCGAACATCACTCGACGCCTGCCAGATCGCCACAGCGGAGGCGTTGGATTTTGGCGCACAGGCTAAATAGATCGCGGCCTGAGCAAGCACCAGATTACACTCGGGTAAACCGATGAAATTCGTCGCGTCCGCAGCCGCCTGAGCGATAATGAGCCCCTGCGGATCAGCGTTGCCAATATCCTCGGAAGCCAGGATAACCAGCCGGCGAGCGATAAAACGGGGATCCTCACCGGCTTCGAGCATACGAGCTAGCCAATAAACCGCGGCGTCCGGATCGCTGCCCCGAACCGATTTGATCATGGCACTGATGGCGTCGAAATGAGAATCCCCGGTAGCATCATATTCCAAAGCTTTTCGCTGAATCGATTCGCACGCGGTATCCAGATCAACGACGATCGCCCCACCGTCCTTCACCTGATCCATCTGGGACAATACCGCGATCTCCATTGCGGTTAACGCACGCCTCGCGTCTCCATCCGATGTTTTGGCTAAATGATTGGCCGCTTCATCCGTCAACGTCACCTGATGTTGACCCAGGCCACGATCTTTATCCGCGACGGCTCTATGCAAAAGCGTGATGATATCTTCGTTGGTGAGCGGCTCGAACTGATAAATCTGACTGCGCGAGATCAACGGTGAATTAATTGCGAAAAACGGATTTTCCGTGGTGGCTCCAATGAGAATGATCACGCCGTCTTCCACATCGTTGAGTAAGACGTCTTGCTGTGCGCGGTTGAACCGATGAATCTCGTCAAGAAAGAGAATGGTTCGCTGCTCGGATGTTTCGAGGCGGTCGCGTGCACCCTTCAATATTTCACGCACTTCCTTCACACCGATCGCCGCAGCATTGACCTGCGTAAAATGTGCGCGAGTCATCTCCGCTATAATCGTGGCTAATGAAGTTTTTCCGGTACCAGCTGGTCCGTAGAATATCGCGCTGCTGATACGATCCGCCTCCAGCGTGCGACGCAGGAGCTTGCCAGGACCGATAAAGTGTTGTTGACCGAGATACTCGTCGAGCGTGCGGGGCCTCATTCGCACAGCCAGCGGCAGCACCTTCGATCGATTGTTTTGACGCTGTTCCGTAAACAGGTCCATTCCTTGCCTCCGAAAAGTCCGATTATACAGGAGGGATGAACAAACGTCGCCCGAATATCACGAAAAATCGCTTATCCGAGGCAATAAAGGCGATTCTAACGCCGCCACCCTTCCCAGCCGCCCCGGAGCGTAGATAATAGAATATAGATAGATACACCGAGTCGCAGTCTTCATTCTGGGCCGCGGGCGAAATTTATCCCGACCTGTCGGGAGCCCGTGCGGAGATGCGGCTACTTTTGAACCCGGGCGGGCCAATGCCCGCAGCTCACTAAGACAAGAAAAACAAGGGATTGAATATGTGCGGGATTATCGGGTATGTGGGTCAAAAACCAGCGGTGGGAATTCTGGTCGAAGGACTTCGACGCCTTGAGTATAGAGGATACGACTCGGCGGGTATCGCCCTGGTCGATCCACAACAACTTACGGTCACCAAAGCAGCTGGTCGACTTTCCGTAGCGGAACAATTGATCGATTTCGATGCCACACAGACCACAGGCATCGGCCACACCCGTTGGGCCACCCATGGTGCCCCCAACGATATCAACGCTCATCCCCACATGGACAGCACGGGTAAAATCGCCCTGATCCACAACGGCATTATCGAAAACGATCGCGCTCTGCGAACCTATCTCGAACGCGAGGGGGTAAGCTTAAAAAGTCAGACCGATACGGAAGTGTTGGTGGAGCTGATCGGGCGATTATATGATGGGAATCTGGAACAAGCGGTTCGCGAAGCGTTGCACGAAGTTACAGGCACGTACGGGATCGCCGTGATTTGTGCACAGGAGCCGGGTGTCATAGTTGCGGCACGTAAAGGCAGCCCGCTCATCATTGGCGTGGGTCAGGGTGAACACTTGATCGCCTCCGACGCCGCTGCGGTCTTATCCCACACCTCTCAGGTCGTTTATCTCGGCGATGGTCAGATGGCCCGCGTCACCGCCGACGAAGTTCGCATCACCACGCTCGACGCCATTCCCGTGGCGAAGAACGTACAGAAAATCGAATGGTCGCTCGATGAAATCGAGCTGGCGGGTTATGAACACTTCATGCTTAAAGAAATTTTCGAGCAGCCCGAATCGCTGGAAAATTGTTTACGAGGAAGAATCGATCTCAAGGAGGGGGCTGTCCATCTGGGCGGATTGGTGGACTGCACTCGTGAATTAACCCGCGCGAAACGAATTATTCTTACCGGTTGCGGCACCGCATGGCACGCCGCGCTGGTGGGTGAATATCTTTTTGAAGAACTCGTACGCATCCCCACCGAAACCGAATACGCCAGCGAATTTCGATATCGAAACCCGATCGTCGACGACGGCACCATGGTGGTGGTGGTCTCGCAAAGCGGGGAAACCGCTGACACGATTGCCGCATTGGAAGAAGCCAAGCAGCGCGGGGCATTAACGATGGGCGTGGTGAACGTGGTGGGTTCCACGATCGCCCGCGACACCGATGCGGGGATTTACGATTTACTGGGTGCCCCATTCGCTATCGAAGTGGGACGAACGGTCAATCTGACGGTCACCGATGCGCCCGATGGTGGAAATGGCGATACGGGTGGGGGTAACGGTCCGGGTGACAGCGGCGGCGACGATGGGCAACCACCCAGCGACGGCACCGGCGAATCGGACTCGGAGGAAGACGGGGACGAAGATTCAGGCTCTGACCAAGATGGCGACATGGATG
>CBDTZI010000078.1:0-11001 GCA_965364865.1 uncultured bacterium
TTCTTTTTGGTTTTTCGGGTGCACGGATCAGATGAATGCCTGCCTGACGAGGGGTTCGACCTCCTTTTCGGACGTTGCATTTCACGCATGCACACACGATGTTGTTCCATGTCGCCAAACCGCCTTGCGATCGCGGAAGAACGTGATCCAGACTCAGTTCGGATGAGGTGTATTTTTTCCCGCAGTATTGACAAGTGTTGTGATCGCGGGCGAAGACATTGCGACGATTAAATTTGACAGCCTGCCTGGGAAGCTTAGTGAAGGTGAAGACGCGGATGATACGCGGCACCAGCAGGTCGAAGCGAACCGTACGAATCCAGTCGTGTTGCTCCTGTTCAAATTCTTTTTTGAGTGCGGAGACGTTGGCCCAGTCCTCGAAATCGTAAGAGACATATTGGCCTTCTTCCACGCTGACTACTTCCGCTACGGGTCGATGTTGAAGATCGCGCTTGAATAGAAGGGAGAAGGCACGTCGTACGCTGATGACACGAAGGGCGGAGTAGTGGGCGTTGAGCAACAATACCCTGCTGTCCAGGCAGGACGGCATCGAATGGGAAGTACCGATAGCGAAGACTTCACCTCCTTTTTGACCCATGAACAACCTTGCGTTTTGTAAGGCCATTCCAGTATGGAATCCTAGCTGCCCCAGCTATCTTTGACAACTATATCTCGGAGATATTCGGACGTTGCCGATGTTTTTGGTTTATTTTTCAGCGGATTAACGATTCTTTTTGTGTTGATAGACGGATTTTGTCTCCAACAGAGGTAGACTGGCATGATTGTGTTTTCAGCCCTACAATGGCGATTTGATAGCTGATTTCTTTCGTCGATCGATTAGATCGAAGGAAAAACAGACTGTTTATTATGGTGATACGGTAAAAACGATATTTAACATTTATTCACGAGAACAAACCGGGAGTCAGGCATGTCAAAGCCTCGAATAGCCGTCGTCTTTGGAAGTGATTCCGATTGGCCTGTGATGGAAAAGTGTGTGCAGCAATTGCGTGCGTTCGAGGAGACGCCGCAGGTTGAAATGATGAGCGCCCATCGCAACCCCGAAAAAGTACACGACTTTGCGGTGGGGGCAGAGCAAAACGGGATCGAAGTCATCATCGCCGCCGCCGGAATGTCCAACGCGTTGGCGGGAGCCATCGCAGCCCATACCTGTCTACCGGTGATCGGCGTGCCTCTGGTCAGCGGACCCTTGCAGGGGATGGACGCACTACTCTCGACGATACAAATGCCGCCCGGCATACCGGTCGCTGTGGTATCGATCGGAGATGCGGGTGCAAAAAATTCTGCTCTACTAGCCATTCAAATCATCGCACGCATGGACGATCGATTGGCTACGCGCTATCGCGATTTCAAAAAAGAACAAGCGGAAAAAGTCGAAGCAAAAAACGAAGCCCTTCAGCGTAAAATAAACCCGTGAAAAACCAATCCATACCCAAAAGTATCGAATGGATCGGCGATCTGGATGGCTATGCGCTGTTGATCGACCAGACGCTGTTACCCGAATCATTAACAATGATCGAATGTCGTGATCCGCAAACCATGTGGGATGCGATTAAGAGATTGTCCGTGCGCGGTGCACCGGCGATCGGAATCGCAGCGGCGATGGGTGTGGTGCTGGGTGTGCGTGATGATTCAAGCGAAAATCGCGAAACATTTTTAGAAAAACTAAACAAAGTGTGCGATTATCTGGCCTCATCGCGACCCACCGCGGTCAATCTTTTCTGGGCGCTGGATCGAATGAAAAAATGCGCGATGTCCATCGAGACTGGCGATGTCGCGTCAATCAAATCCGCTCTGTTATTGGAAGCGAAAAAAATTCGCGACCAGGACGCAGCCATGAGTCGTGCGATTGGTCAACACGGTCTGTCGCTGATCAAACCGGGTGCGGGTGTGTTGACCCATTGCAACGCTGGTGGGCTTGCGACCGCGGAGTTGGGAACCGCGCTGGCCCCGATGTATACCGCGCACGAAAAAGGGATCGTGTTCAAAGTGTACGCCGACGAAACTCGCCCCCTGCTTCAAGGGGCGAGACTCACCGCCTGGGAATTGCACCAGGCTGGCATTGATGTCACGGTCATTTGCGACAACATGGCTGCGGTATTGATGAAAGAGGGAAAGGTTGATCTGGT
Source organism: uncultured bacterium (assembly GCA_965364865.1). Taxonomy (GTDB): domain Bacteria; phylum Planctomycetota; class Phycisphaerae; order UBA1845; family UBA1845; genus CBDTZI01. The sequence goes on from CBDTZI010000078.1 coordinate 2,145, forward strand.
CATTACGGGGGCGGATCGTATCGCCGCCAACGGAGACGCCGCTAATAAAATTGGCACCTATAGCGTGGCTGTGCTCGCTCAGGCACACGATATTCCGTTTTATGTAGCCGCTCCCAGCAGCACGTTTGATCTGTCACTTGCGGACGGGTCAAAAATTCCGATCGAGCAACGATCCGCCGATGAAATTCGTTGTGGATTTGGAAAAGTGACTGCGCCGGCTGAAGTCTCCTTTTACAGTCCCGCTTTCGATGTGACACCCGCAGCCATGATTCGAGGCATCATTACCGAAAATGGTATGATTCAACCCGTTTCTGACTCTTCCATCAGGGAAAATTTAGAGATTTCGTAGCTCTATCCGCTTGCCCGGACAATTGGTTTCCTTCACAATAGCATGTGACTTTCAGACGTTTTTTGTGGTGCGGGGGTCATGTGGGTGCTGTTATTTGTACAATTGGCGCGTGAGAATGGGTTGTGAGACCTTGCTCCATAGCACAAAAGGCTCTATACTCCCTGCGGACAGGCCTTATGGGTCTGGCGTTCGCCGTTTATTGGCGACCAGCCGAATAGTTCCCCCCTTTGGTTATAAGGGGGATTTCACAGGAATAAATATTATGCGGAAGCGTTCCCGACGTATTTCAGTGGTTCTAGGATTAATCGCCAGCGGCGGTATGGTGTTTGCGGGTCCGGGTACGGGCTGTAACTCCTTTTTGGCAGAATCGCTCTTGGTCGCGGCTGATTTTTGCTTTATTTTTGATTGCCAGAACGGCCTGCTCGGCGGGACCGTTGATCCGTGCAGCGGTGTGGGTAGCGGAAATCAAACGATTGAAGGAAACGATGCGGATCCACTCTTTACGGATTGCCCAACGGGACCGTAGTTCTATTCATAAAGCGTGTGGGGAAACATAAGTCGCACACCGCGCGTTCTGGTCCTTTGATACCGGATACCAGACAACAGGAAAAAAAATAATGAATCACAGTTTTCGTTCTAAAAAAATTCGAACCAGAATCATGAAATCGGCGATTTTGATTGCGAGCGGTTGTTCGCTCATGGGATTTCTGGATACGTGTAATGATCGACTGGTCACGTTTACACAGTTTATCGATCCGTGCGGGACATTCTTAGCCAACTGTACGCCGGGGTTTTTCCAGGTGAACGCAGCCGACATCGGTGATTTTTGTGTTGATCCCTCATGCACCATTCCGGGTGGATGTGGAAATCTGAACCAGCCATTGGGCACGATTACGGATATTTGCCCGTAATGTGATGTACCCTTTTTGTTAATTCAACAATAATAAAACAAACCCGAATCCTTGAAATGATAAGGATTCGGGTTTTTTATTTTGAGCACATTGTTGTTGTATCTAACGTCGCCCCTTATCAAGTGGGAAGCTAGTACCGTTTCCAATAAGGGTTTGCAATATTTTAGCTCCCCTCCTTACCAAGGAGGGGCTGGGGGAGGTTTCCGTTAACACAGATGACCCCCCTCGATCCCCCCTTGAAAATAAGGGGGGAAGAAAAGCGACACAATCTTTTTGGAAACGGCACTAGTTTTCGCCGGGGACAAGTCCAGACGGCTATATATACACTGGCGGGCTTACCGCCGGTGGCACCCGAGCCCTGTGGCTTGCATACACCATCGCATCCACAAGAGAGTGTTAGGTCTCTACTTTACCGGGTCACCGGTTGCGGTTAATTCTATGGGTGAAGGTAAGCCCAGTTCCTTGGTTTGTTTCAAGATTTCGCTTTTATCACCCACAAGCAACAGCAATGTTTTTTCAACAGGAACGGCTTCATGAGCCAATCGGTTCAGGTCGTTTTCGTGAACCTTCGCCACCGCGTCGAGTTGTTCGCCGAGATCGCTAAAGGGTCGATCGTTTCTAATTAAGGTGGAGGCTGCGTTTAGAATTCCGCCGAGTCCGGCGAACGACCGGATCATACCCATTCTGCCGGAGGAGCGCGCTTTGCCGGCTTCAACCTGGCTGATGTCGCCGTCGCGAATCGCTTTGAACTCCTTCATGAATTCTCGGATCGATTCACCGGTGACATCCGTTCGTACACTGGAGGAAGCGGTAAAGTAGCCGACCGAGGCGTCCATGGTATAGCCGCAACGTGCGCCATAGGTGTAGCCATGTTCTTCACGCAGGTTCTGGTTGAGTCGGGAAGTAAGGCTGCCGCCTAAGATCGTGTTGAACAATTCGAGCGGAACCCGTCTGGAATCTGAATAAACCGGGCCGGGCATCATAAAGCGGATCACCGTTTGCACTGCGCCGGGTCGATCCACCATCACCACTCGAAGAATATCATTCACTGGCGATGTATACGCCTTTCGGCTGAGCGGTTTAACGCCTGTCGCTCCGCGCCAGGAGCCAAACGATTGCTCAAGGCTTTTGCGAGCCTGATCTCGCGTGATGTCACCGGCGATCAAAATGACGGCCCCTTCGGGTCGACAGAGTCTTTCGTGAAAACGTTTGGCGTGCATCAAATGGATGTTCTTGATGGTGGATTCGCTCCCCATGGAGGGTCGGCCATAAGGGTGTTGATCGCCGAAGTACGCACGCATGGCTACGGTTCGCGCGACCGCAGAGGGATTATCCTGCATACGTTTTAATCGTTGCATGTGCAGCGAGTGAACGCGGTCCCACTCTTTCACTTCGAAGCGCGGGCGTTGCAGTGCGTCGGCGTATAAGCTGAGTGCCTTGTTAAAGTTTCGTGACAGCACGGATAGATTGGCGTCGGTCCATTCTCGAGAGCTGGAAGCACGGAAACTGGCGCCGAGTTCATCCATCGTGTCGGAAAAAGCGATCGCGCCCAGATCGCCCGCTCCTTCGTCCAGCATATTGGTAGTTAACGAAGCCAGCCCCGCCTGATCCGGCGGGTCATTGGTGGCGCCGCCGGGGAATAGCATTGTCATTGATATCAGCGGAAGTTCACTGCGCTGCCAATGGTGTACTGTGATGCCGTTGGAGAGTGTAAATGTTTCGGGCAGCAGCGGTGCAAATGGTGGCGAAGCTGCGATGTCGGGCTTAGTGTCTCGTGCGTTGATTTCCGGTTTTTTGATTTCAGGAATGACGCGAAGAATCAATCGTGCGTCCTGGGTGAAAACATTTTTGGACACGTTGAGCACGTCGGACGGCGATGCGTTTCGATAGCGATCCAGATCGCGCTTGAACGAGTTGGGTTCGCCATAGAAAAATTCATACGCGTTCATGCGATCCGCTTTGGCGAGTATGGATTGCAAACGGTTGAGCATGGAAAATTCGATCTGCGTTTTTTGACGATTGAGTTCTTCCTCGGTTGGACCAGATGCCAAAAACTCCGCTACCACTTCGTCGATCGTGTTTTCTATTTTTTCAAGTTCCACACCGGGCTTGGCGGTCGCCTGGATATAAAATAGTGAGCCGAGATAGGACGATCCCTGATAAGCGCTGACGTCGACAGCGATTTTATCCTTGTATATCAGTCTTTGATAGAGTCGGCTGGAGATGCCTTCGGATAACACCGCTGCGGCGAGGTCCATCTCCGCGTCGCCCTTCGCGTAATGGGCAGGGCTGTGATAGACCATCGTGGTTCGGGCGAATTGCACCGCGTCGGTCATGGTCAGTCGTTTGACTTCGTGAAGTTTGACAGGTGTTTTTTTTGCGTGTACGACATCCGATCCACGTGGCAGGGTGCCAAAAATATTTTCGATCAGCGGTTTGATTTCGTCGGGATTAAAATCGCCGGCGACCACGAGGCTGGCGTTGCTGGGTACGTAATACTTTGCGAAAAAGTTTTTGACGTCGTCGAGGGTGCCCGCCTCCAGGTCTTCGTGCGATCCGATGACGGTGTGATGATAGGGGTGGCCATCGGGGAACATCATGGAAGTGACTTTCAAATCCGCCCGGCCATACGGTCTGTTTTCGGATGTTTGACGTCGTTCATTGCGTACCACATCACGTTGTTTATTCAATTTTTCCGTGGTCATGGCTTTGCCCAAACCTTCGAGACGATCGGCGTCGAGCCATAACAATGTTGGCAGTAACTCAGCCGGCCCCATCGAATAATAGTTGGTGCGGTCCTTGCTGGTGGAGGCGTTGTTAAAGCCGCCGCTCGCTTCCATGAGGTTGTCGAAGTCGCCGCCGGGAACGCGATGGGTGCCCATAAACATCAGATGTTCAAACAGATGTGCGAAACCCGATCGACCAAACTCTTCGTCCTTGGAACCCACATGATACCAGGTGTTGATGCAGGCGGAGGGTACGCTGTGGTCTTCGTGGAGAATGACGGTCATGCCGTTTTGAAGTTTGTACTTTTCGTATTTGATGTTTTGTGCCGTCGCGGCAGACGTCATCAGTGCTACTAAAATTGCGGTGGTGGTTATCGATCGAGTTGTCATTGTGATCATCCTTTCGTATTTTTTGGGATAGACGATCCCTTACTTTAGATATCGTGGTCTTTAGAGCGGCTAATACTCAAATGTAGCGTCGGGGCTTGTCCCCGGCGCGGGCTGTACTGCGCCACCCACAAGGGGTCACAGACCCCCGGCTGGGGGTGACGCTACACTTGACTGTTGCATGCTCTAATATCGTGGATACTTAGATCATCATATCGTGGGCGAAGTTGACTAGCCAGATAGAGAGGCAAGGTTGAGAGGTTAAATTGTTGTATTTTGTAAAATTTTGGATAGTGATACGTTGCTTCGGAATGGGCAATTTGTCATTCGTAATGATGGTTAGCCGCTTCTTCACGGGCGCGGTTCGGAAATAAATCCCGCTTCCTCGCCCATAAATGGCATGAACTACAATGCGTCCAAGTGTGATAGCCTCCCGTCCCAGAGGGACGGTATGAAGATAGCCCAGCGATTTATCGCTGGGATTGCGAATACCCATAAGCCGTTTAGTCCCAGAGGGACGAATGAAAGTGTATCCATTCAGCCGTCCCTCCGGGACTTTCCTGGTTATATGCACCGTATACCCAGCCATAAATGGCTGGGCTAAATTCGCTACGCCCCTCCGGGGCGATACAATAAAACATTATCGAAAGACCAATGAACATTTCACGGACAAGAAAATCTTGTCCGTGGCAACCAAACACTATCGCACTCCACAAAAAATCCCTCCACCCCTGAGGATTCCAGGAGTGGAGGGATGACGGTGGAGACCGTATTATTTCATCAACGATAATTTTTGGTTACGTCTAAGCGTTAATCTCTATGCCTATGGCTTTTTTTCTGATGCGGTGAATGGTCCATGTTTTCTAACATGCTCCCCATCGATTCTACGGATGATATCAACGCACCCAGATCAAGAATACGCGTATTGGGCGTGGTTACGCGATCCGAGTCCAGCAGATCTTGATCGATTTCGCCACCGTCCAGGGTAACGGTAATGGAACCCTTTAGATCGCCAAAATCGGTAATCGCAAAGGATCGCACGATTTCTTCTTCCGGATCATAAGTGACGCTAAACGTGCAACCCAGCAATTCAAAATCGTCATCCAGGTCAATATCATCATCGTCTATCTGTTCGCCGAGGGCGTTAGCTGCAACGCGGATGAGATTTTCCAATGTTTCGGTGTCTTCGATGGGTAACGTGAGCGTGTAGGTGCCGTCACGATTTTTATGAACCGTCGCTCCCACCTCGTCCTGGGCATCGATCAAGTGTTTGAGTACTTTGACCACTTCACCCGAAGCCGCTCCGCGCACTTCCGCGATGCCATCGCCCAGATCCGATCCGATGGCGTCTTTGATTTCATCCGTGGGTAGAATCAACAGCGTATCCGAACCCGCGGGCAGAAACATGTTGAGAAACATCTGCACTTGTGGATCGGGAATGACTAATTTACGGATCAGAACCCAACCACCCTCATCGGAGAGTGCCAGCGAAGCGTTGACTTCAATGAACTGTCCTTTACGCTCTTCGACTTTGATTTCGAGATCGCCCGCGATGGCGTTGTTGGTGATTTGCAGATAGCCATCAATGCTGACTTCGTCGATCGCCAGCGAATCGAGGGTGATTTCTATGAGTTCGTCCCCTTCGATCTGCTCCGCCAGTTTGTCCACGATGATTGCGGCATCGACCGTGGAACCGTTGCCCGTGGGATAAAAGAATCCGACCGCGATCGCGATAGAGGCGGCGACGCCAAGCGTCGAAAGCAGTGCGGGCTTACGATATTTTTGAATAGCGATGATGCGGTGCGATGTTTCAGGTTGTTCGAGCGCATCGAAACATCGGCTTCGCGATTCGCCGGATAGGGCGTCGGGGACGCTTTGTCCTTTGAGTTTCAAAAGATTTTCGTGAAATTGTTGATCCTGCAGATCTGGATTATTTTGGGTTGACATGACTCATTCGTTCCTTTCGTGATTTTCAAGAATCGCCCTGAGGCGAGTTCTAATTCGATAGAGTTTCGCTTCTATACTTTTGATTGTGGTGCTGTGCGCGTCGGCCATGTGCGCTTGAGACAGGCCATCAAAGTAGAAGTCGAAGATCAACCGCTGATCCACTGCGGGTAAAGAGGTTATCGCATACATCAGTTGAGAAAGTGATTCTTCGGCCATTTCGCTGGTGGACAATGGCTCGGAAGTCAAACTTTCTACAAACGCACCCGAGGAATCGAGATCGCCCAACGAAATGAGGCCTCGATCTCTCTTTTGCTGTCGCCAGTGTTTACGAACGAGATTTTTTGCGATGCCAAACATCCATGCTTCGCAGTTGCTATCCTCATCCGGCACACGACGATGACCAGCCGCCACCGTACACGTCTGCTGCAGCAGATCGTCCGCGGTATGGCCATCGTGACCCACGCGAACGAGAATGAACCGATAGATTCCGTCGCAAGACTTGCGGAATACTCGTTTCAATCGATCGCGCGATGTTTCCTGTTGTTGGCAGACTGCTGACTGATCAACAGCCATAACGGCATTGGCGTATCCCACGTGGAAAATCTCCTCTTAATAAGAATATCTTCGTACTTCTACATGGAATATGCGCGTAACGCCCCCAATCCCTCAAGCATTTGACGGAATTTTACATAAAGGGACGTGTGGCATGGGTCCGCTGTGGGTGGACCCGTGTATGTAACGCCGGTGCGTGAATCCCTTCCCGCACCAGCCATGATTTAAGGATTGACGGAACGAGAAAGGATTCTCGTTCCGGCATGTTCCTCTATTGGGTGATTATTTTAGGTTGTCGGAGTCCGCCCCGCTATTTCTGGATCACATCAAACGTAAAGAGCGGGGTGATGTCGTCCATCTTATCGAGGTTCCAGGCTTGTTCGAGGATGGCGTTGGCGGTTTCATTGGTGATGACGCCGTTGGCCATGCGTTTGAACTTGGCGATGACCTCGTCGTCGGTCATCGGGTTTTCCGCGTGACCTCTAGGGAAATCGACGCGCTTGTTGACCTTGGAATTGTCGTCGCAGGTAATCGTGATGTCGTTGGGAATGCCCTTGGGGTAGTCCTTGTTCAAATTTTCATCTTCCACGATTTTGGTTTTGTCGATCAGATCAAGCAGCTTGGGATCGGTGAGTCTGTTTTGATCGAACGTCGCGAGCGTGACATCTCCGTCGATCAGAGCGGCGGCGCAACAATAAAACATCGAATGGTCGGCTGTTTCTCGCGACGTGGGGCGCAGCTTTTCCGGTTCACTGCCGATGATGCTCACCGCCGCCTCAAAACTGGCGATGTGAATGTCTTTGATCCCTTTACCCTCGATCTGCGGTCGAAGCTGTAGACACGCATCGATCGCGGACTGCGAATGATACTCCGCCGGCCAATACTTGATGTACGTTTTGTCGATCATGAAATCGCCCTCGCTGCCAAGGATGACGTCTTTGGCGCCACCGATATCGAGCTGGTTCATCAGACCCTTGGGCCCCTCAAAAATTTCGTTCGGTCCGGTGAGTCCGCGACGGGCGAGGTCAGATGCGAAGACGCCGTTTCTCGCGGCGTTGGCGAATGCGCAGGCTTTCCAGTCGGAAATTTGGCCGGTGCGGGTTTGACGCGTGGTGATGTTGCACACGCCGGTGAGTCCCAGCGCGTGTTCGAGTTGATCTTCGTTTAACCCCCAGAGTTTGCCCGCAAGCAATGCGGTTGAAAGTGCGCCGTAGGTGACGTGATCCCATCCACCGGCCCGCAGACTGGCGGCGTCACATAGGCGACACTGAATTTCGTAACCGATCACCGTAGCCAGAATCATATCGCATCCGTTTTTGCTTGCGTTTTGGGTGACCGCGACGGCTGCGGAGATGTTGTCCGAGGGGTGGGCGGGTTCCAGACTTAAATAGGTGTCGTTGTAATCGAGGTATCGCACCATGGTTCCGTTGGCGAACGCCGCTAAATCCGCGGAGGTGTTGTGGTTGGTTCCCCAGACCGTGGCAGACGGCGGTGGATCGACAATGGACATCGCTTTCGCTCGTGCAATTTTCGCGGGGTTGGAATGATAAGCGCCCAGCGTGGTGGCGAGTGAATCGATCACGCGTCGTTTAACTTCGTGAACGGTCTTTTCGGGTAAATCTTCAAATTTGATAGCGTCGACCCACTGGGCCATCTTTCGTGCGATTGTCATCATGTTCCTTTTAATTTTTCTGAGCTTATGTTATCTGAGCCGCATGCTTTAGCTTGCGCGGTTATACATTGAAATAACATTCTCCCGAATCTACAGTGCTTCGCCAGTCCGCGCGGGCTAAAGCCCGCGGCTCAGGAATCTTGTTCGTCGCCCACCGATTCCAGCAGCAACTCGGCGATGTCGAGCTGTGGCACTTCTTCTCGGTCTTTATCCGCCAGGCCGTCGGTGAGCATTCTCATGCAAAACGGGCATGCGCTGCTGATCGCGTCAGGCTGGGTATCGAGTAGTTGCTGCGTACGAACCACGTTGACCC
>CBDTZI010000079.1:0-10957 GCA_965364865.1 uncultured bacterium
AACTTGCCCTCGTGCCACGCTTCGACACTGTGGGCGAAGCCGATTCTTTGAAGTTTTTTATAAGCCTCAAAGATATCATCGGATATCCACGTCCCTTCGCTGCGGTCCGCACACGCTCGAACCACTTCTGGAAACGATCGATTGACGGTAATCTCGAAAACGCCGCGCCGAATCACGCTTTGCAACGATCGGCTGATTTTGAATTGATCGAACGGGATCACCGCTCGCGGGTCGGGTGCGAGCCAGTGCATCTTTCCCGTTTCATCCGCCATCGGAAATAGGCCAACCGCGTATGCAGCTAATAGTCGTTCAGGCTCAAGGTCCGCACGCATCGAAACCCTCCATGACGATAATATGCAACAAAGTAACTAAAACACAAAGATGAATTACGCGACCGCCTGCACGTTTTTTGTAATCCCGGCGCTTTGATTTTTCAAAATCGCGGGAATTTCCGTTAATTTTCTAATTACAAAATCGGGCTGCACTCTACTCTTGGGCATCTTACCCTGCCCGATCATCAGAATCGATTTCATCCCCACACGAGCGGAGCCTTTCACATCCTTGTTGATCCGATCGCCTATGTAGATCGTTTTTTCCGCAGGCACGCCGATTTGATCCAACGCAGCCCGGAAAATTTTTGGATGTGGCTTCATGTACCTTGCTTCAGACGAATAGACGCGGATCGGGAAAAATTCCAACAGCCCCTCGTGTCGAAGCACCTCGTCGATCGCGAAGCCCGGGAAAAACGTATTCGACACCAGCCCCAGTTTGATCCCCGATTCGTGCAACTCTCGAATAACCGCCACCGCATCGTCGTCGGTGGAAAAATAAGATTGAATCGCCGGGGTACATCCGCGCATCAGAGCAGCCATGTGTTGATCGTCGAGCCGCATGCCCATGCGGTCGTGCGCTTTTTCAATGGTGTGGACGAGTCGAACTTCGCGTCCGATGATGCGTGACCAGATAAACGCACGCACAAACTGCCAGTGAATTTTTTTTCGATAGCGTGCAAAGGTCGGCGGACTCAGCCCCAGCTCGCATAGTTTTTCGTGGGCGGGCGTAGTCGCGGCGTCGAGAAATTTGCGCGCACGCCACGTCTCAAAGTGGATCAGCGTATCACCCAGATCAAACAACGCAGCCTCTATCATAAACAAAAATCCTTAACCTACCTGAGCCTTGGGTGCCACTGGCTTACTTGTCCGCCAGTGATATTGTGTGGCATGCTCTCAGCGAAGCGAGTGAGCATGTATTGGTAATCGCGAATCGACAAGCATAACATGCTTACCCTCGCCGTTGGCGAGTGAAATCATGCCACACACCACCTGAGCCGCATGCTTCAGCTTGCGCGGTCTATCCTGTAACGTCGCCACCTGCCGGGGGTCTGTGCCCCCTTGTGGGAGGCGCTTCAGTTGTTACGAACGACCCTCACAACCTGACCGCACATATTAACCAAAATCACAGAAATTCGCCAATTTGTGGGCTAGGTAGGGTTTGCAACATCAAAAGACTCTACGATTGTTACTCAAAGATAAGCGTATCGGTTGAAGATTTATTGATTAAAACCGTAGCCGTTGGGGTCAGCGATGTATTTCCAAATCAGGTAACGCTTTTTGTAACGCATCAATCTGTTCATCCGTGATTTTAGTATTTTCGATATTTAACGCTTGTAACTTCGTCAATCCCTTGAGCGGTTCTAGGTCTGTAACTTCTGAGCCTTCAAGAAATAATCCTACCAGATTCGTCAGCCCTTTGAGTGGTTCGAGGTTGGTCACCTGTGTGCTGCCTAACCTTAAAGAACTCAAATTCGTCAATCCTCTGAGCGGTTCGAGATCGGTCACGTTCGATTTATCAACGGATAGCGAATTCAAATTTGTCAATCCCATAATAGGTTCAAGGTCGGTTACATTTGTACCGATTAGGTTGAGTCCTCCCAGTTTCATCAGTCCCTTTAATGGTTCGAGATTGGTCACATGAGTGTTGTCTATAGTTAGCCACTCTAAATCTGTCATTCCCCTGATCGGATCAATGTCGATCACTTGTGTGCGGAAAAAAACTAACAATTGTAAATTTGTCAATTCCTTTATTGGTTCGAGGTCGGTCACGGATGTGTCGCCAAAGTATAACACTTGCAAGTTCGTTAGCCCCCTGATTGGTTCGAGGTCGGAGACTTCCAATCTATTAAGATTAAGATTTTGTAATTTGTTAAGATCTTCCCGGGTAATCTCATCCGGTTTTTTCTTCAACTGTCTGGCGATGGCTTCAAAAATAAGACCGCCGGTTACTTCGGTCTCACTGGCGGCGGCGATCGTTTTGGTATCCTGCGGATACTCTATACGCATGAGTTCTGAGAGTTGACGGTTTTCCAAAAGCATCAGCAAACTCGAAAAGGCGGGATTGCGAAGCATGGCTCGGTAATCGTCCGGTGCGAAAGAGAGGTCCACTTCCTCTTGATCATTATGAAAGCCATCTCTTGTACGTTCTTTTTCCATCGCCAATGTATCGAGATACCGATCCGATTCTGCGCTGGCGGTCTTTTTTAATTCTGCCGGTATGCTTAAAAATCGCGGGAAAGTCGCGTCTTTTTCATGTTTTCTTACAATCTCAGACCACTGGCCGAAGAATTGATCACCACGAGGGCTGCCAATCAAAGAGGTGTAGTTGTATCTTTCCAGAATTTTACGGACGACAAAGATTTGCAAACCCTGCGTAAAGGAGATCGACTCTTCGGTCATCATCGCACCAGCTCCGTCGATCAAGGCGCTGTTGAGCAGGCGCTTGACCTCGCGCGGGTTGCGGTCAGCGCGTTCGAGGATGAGGTTGCGAAATATGTCCTGATCGCTATCGGATAATTCTTCATTCCAATAGCCGATTTCCTTTAACTGTTCGGTCAGGAAATCATCAATCTGACGAACGCTGGGCGCCAGGTTGACTTCGACCTGAAACATCTTGGCTAGATATTGTGTGCTCTTTTCGCGGTCGAGGCCGAGCTGTTCGTAGTGATTGGAGACCAACGTATCGACGACCGTACGATCGACACCGACGACGAAGATCAGCTTGTTGATGTTCAGATAGAGTTTGAGCGCTTCGAGAACCTGCAGCGCGACTTCGGGCATGCAGCGGTCGAGGTCGTCGATAAAAATGACGAGTCGTTCGTGTTCGCCGATCGTTTCATCAACCCATTTGCATAGAGTATTTTCGAAGTCGTTTAGATACCCCTTTTCCGGGTGTGCAGCCTCTCGATATTCTTCGAGTACTTCTTTCACGCCAGCGAGTGACAGTTTAGCGCCGGATCCAGTGACCGGGTCTTTGGCTTCGAGTTCGAGTCCCGCGAGCACGTGTACAAAACCTCGCCCGAGGAAAATTCCGAACTGTTTTATAGCTTTTTTGACCTTGGCCATCGACGGGTCTTTGACGCGGATGCCGTGGATGATGACTTCGGAGACCAGGCCTCGCCAGACGTCTTCCTTGGTGTGATATTTCCAGGGATAAAACCAGATCGATGAAAGGTTGAATTTTTGTTTCTTGTCGTCTTTTCCTTCTTTGTTCCATTTGTCGATCAGGCTGTCCAGCCATTTCATGGCTGTTGTTTTGCCCGATCCCCAGTCGCCGTAGACGGCGATAGCCATCGGTGTTTGCGTCTGGGGGTGTCGCAGGATATCGAAGATGGGGCCCAGTCGGTATTCGAGGTTGAAGCTTTCCCTATAACTCTGTTCGTTTTGTATGGGCTGGTCGCTCAGGACGGATATGCGCGGTGGTGTCGTTGCGAGTTTATTGAAATGGGCGATGCGTTCGTCTTTGCCTAGTTGTGTTTTTTTCTTTGCCATGATGGATGCACAGTATAACCGCCCGAACGAAAAGTGAACAGGTACCTATCCAGGTACTGTATGGAATATGGGAATGGGTGTGATAGTACTAGAAGGGAATCACGCAGTAGCGTTACACCGCGCGGGCTAAAGCCCGCGGCTCAGTGAGGCATGCCACCCAAAAACACTGGCTGACAAGCACCCAGTGGCACCCGGCGCCGCCCATAAAGGACGGCATATTTTCGCCGGGGATAAACCCCGGCGCTACACTGTTGGTCCGCACAGCGGACCCTACAATTAAGCATTGTTACGGGTAGAAAAATCAAAACTTCCCAAACAGCGGGATGGCGGTGATGGCGATGCCGCCGTCGCGGATGACGCTGTAATCACTCGGCCCACTCACGTCACGCAGCCAATACGAAGCGCCATAACCAAACTCAATCGTATCATCTTCTTTATTTTCACTGCGATCGAATGACATGGGCATGGGATGAACCGCCACGCCCACACGATGCGCATGCTTTTCGGGATCAGCTGGGATCGGGGCGGGTAAGTTGATACTCCAGAATCCCGGAGCCGGTAATTTTTCGTCCAACAGCTGTTTCACCAGCGTGGTAGTAATGGTCGACGCCGCTGGCCAATCGGTTTCGATGTCCGAACGGATCGCCTGTGACACGGCTATAGCACCAATACCCAAAATCGCACCCTCCCGCGCCCCAGCTACCGTGCCGGAATAAAACGTGTCCACCCCGGCGTTGGCTCCGCGGTTGATCCCCGAAACCACCAGATCGATCGGGTGTTCCACCAGGGCGGCGGCCGCTAATCGGACGCAGTCGGCGGGCGTACCGTCCACCGCGTATGAATTTCCAAACAACGGATGATTTTTTTTCAATACGGTTATCGGGCTACGCAGGGTAATGGCGTGGCTACAGGCGGAGCGCTCCGATAATGGTGCGACGACATGCAGCGTGCCGAGGTCTTTTATCGCGTGATACGCGGATACCAGCCCCGGTGCGTCGATCCCGTCGTCGTTGGTCAATAATATATTCATAGCAAAGATTCTACACGCCTGATAACGTAAACACCATAAAACCGTCGTCTCAATTTGCCGATCTAATATCAGCTATTGTACATTGTAGTGGACAAATGCCCTAACTTGCCCAGGCGCAACAGCCATCAATGCTCGTGGTATTACAATAGTCAGGAGTGGTCAGCGGGCCGACACTCTGCACCCATAAACGGGATGATGGTCATGGAAGACAAGGATTCCGGAATCGCTCACGCCGCATATGGATATGAAAAAACGTGTATTTCCCGGTGAGTTCGTAATATAGGTTTCACGGCTGGGCCAACGGATCAAAGCCGACAAGTGAGGGTAAAGAAACCATGGCTATAATGACAACACAAGTATGTGAACCTACCGTTACGTTACCTGAAGGCGCTCCTTTGGTTCGGATCACCGCAGGCGCCGGATCTGCCGGACAGAAAACCTGGAACCTCAGACGTCCGGTCACGCTGATCGGTTCGCGTCGACCCGCTCACATTGTGCTACACGATAAAAACATCAGCCCTGCCCATTGCGTGATCGTGAACACGGGAACGACCGTGTTGATTATGGATTTGCATACCAGCAGCGGTACCAACCTGAATGAAACGATGATCGATTTGACCGTACTGGGTGACGGGGATGTCATCAAAGTGGGGAGTATGAACATTCAGGTGGCGATCCAGACTCCGTCCAACGCCCCCGACGATTCATCCGTGGGTTTGGAATATGAAAATCCAACGCAATTTATCAAATCGGTATCCGTTCGATTAACGGGATTGAACACAAGATGGAATATCGAGGACGCAGTCGTGATGATCGGTCGTCACGAAAACGCCTTCATTAAGCTTGATCATCAAGATGTTTCCACGCGACACGCCATTCTCTTTCGGTTTATGGGATTCCCCGCGGTGTTTGATCTGGGTGGGCGAAACGGGTTGCATGTGAACGAACAGCCTTGCTCGATTACGTCGCTGTACAACGATGATACGATCAATGTTGGTCCGTTCAGCTTGAATGTTTCCTCTCCGCAAAGTCCCGAATCACCTCAAAAAACCGAGGCGAACCAGTCCTCGGCTATGCCGGATAAAAATTATCAGCAGCGCATGAGTGAGTTGGGTAAAAGCCTGGCCCCAGCATCCGAAGAAACGACGGATACGGGAACGAACAATTCGAGTCCCTTTGCCGCGGCGGTTAAAAAATCCAAAGAGGAAAAAGAAGCCAAAGATCATAAACTCAGCGAGGACATTTCTGCGACCTGGGAAAAATTGAATACCTGGCAATCTCGTTTGGAGAAAAATGCCACGGCGCTAAATAAACAGGAATCCAATTTAGCTACGCGAACGACGGATATGGAAGAAAAAGACGCTGCGATTCGTGGACAACTGCATGACATCACTCGCCTGCAAGAGGAAGTACAGGAGGCGGAGCGGAGAGTCGAAAAAGAAAACGCACAAATCCAAGTGGATCGTGAAGCGGTGGCCAAAGCACAAAAACAGCGGGCCGAACAGGAACAGGAAATCAAACGCAAGTTGGCTGAGCTGCAGAAACGAGAATTGGCCGTCTCTCAACAATTGTTGCGACTTCAAAATTTGAGTTGTGACAATTGTGGCACGAAAATTAAAGTCAATAAGAAATAGAAATTGTTGGCGCTAGCATTTTTGCGTCAGCAAAGATGCAGCCTGTTATCTCATTAACATTCCAGTAATTTGCGCTTCAAACACCATCTTCCCATTGCAGATGCCTTGGGTGTCCGAAACAATTCGGCGGGATCGATGTTCGCGCGCCACACAGAAAATATAGAGTTGCGCCGGCGGGGTTACAGATTCGCGAAACTTACAATGCTCAACGCCGCCAAATCCGATGAACCCGTCGATGGGACTCATGGATTTCGCCAGGATCGCGGAGGTTTGAGCCGCCATCTCCAACATGAGCACCCCAGGCAACAGCGGTCTGCCCGGCACGTGGCCACGAACCCACCACATATCCGTTGGAATGTTGATGCGGGCGACCACGCATTGAGCTTCACGATCGAAATGGCATATCGTGTCCAAAAGCTGAAATTCAAAGGCGTGTGGGAGGAATTCGTAAATCTGCTTTTTGGACAGATAGACGTTCTCCACGTCCACCTGATCGAAATCAACCAATAGGGGTGGAGGCATGAATGAAAGACTCCCATCGCGCGTTAAGGGCACAACTACACTGATCCACAATCCTATATCGTGGATTCGACGGGCCGACCAATCGCGTGATGATGAAAATGATTAGGAAGTTGCTTGTTCGGAACGGACTTCCAGAATCTTTTTCCGTACCGACTGAGCAGCCTCTTTGATTTCCTGCATGCTTTTACGGACTCTCGTACCAGCAGCCTTATTACCACCCGACGCCTTGGCTACATCATCTGCAGCCGCTTCGACCAACTCTTTTAGGCGAATGTACTCCTCCATGACTATCTGTTCTCCCATAAATTCAAACCTTGTAAGGGATCCTCAATTTACCATACATTACCAATTCGCGCGAAGTGTAGCAGAGACGGCGGAACTCGCAAGTCAAATCTCGGTTCTAAGGCGAAAAATGCGGGCTGCAGAAAGATCACCCAACGATTTCACCGTCAATTTTCACAATAATTTCCAACAATTTTCGAAAGATGATTTTTTTCCAGAAAACTTATAAGCTATTACGCCATAAAAGCTTACGACTGTTTTCTGATCGAAAACCTGTTCATTTCGCCAGCCTTGATTCCAACATAGATAAACAATCTCAATCCGATTCAACAATACTGAAATTGTCTTTTTTTCTACCCCTTTATTGACTCGAGAGAGCCGTTTTGAGGCGTTTATATTCGTAGAGCCATTTTGTTCGCCCATCCGATATGGGGCAAAGATAATGCATGGAGCTTGCGCATTTTGCGCTACTAAGGAATCAATCAGGATGAACACGATTCAGAATCAATCGCATGGATGCACTCACGGGCATGGAGCCCTTTTTCTTTGCCAGCTGCTTGTGTCGCTCACCGTCACAGCCAACGTCTGCGCTCAGGATGCGGTTCCGTCTCATTCGCGCGTTTTCGATATCGAATACGTCGTGAATGATAACGCACTCCCGCTCGATTCGGTGCAACTATGGTACACGCTGGATCGTGGCCAAACCTGGCAGGAATATGGTCTGGATCAAGACCGTCAGTCACCCATTACATTTCAGGCACCGCAAGAAGGGATGTATGGATTTTACCTGATTTTGACGAATAAAACCGGCGCATCAGGAACCGCACCCTCGCCCGCGACCAAACCACATCAGTGGGTGTTTGTAGATTACACCAAGCCTGTAGTACAACTCCACGCTCCAAGACAGACGACCTCAATGGGTGAGCGGGTGTTACAAATACGATGGACTGCCATCGACGCCAATCTCACGCCGAGACCCATTACCATCTCTTATCAGCGACAAGGACAAACCAACTGGTATCCGGTCTCCGTAGAGCCATTGGGCAATACCGGTCGATACGACTGGAGAATTTCTCAAGAACTGTCCGGGCCGATCTCATTACGCGTCATAGCTACGGATCAGGGTGGATATCGCGTCAACAGTGAATCTAAGCTGGTGGACCTCGCCCCTGCAGCGGCGACGCCACCATATTCGCAACCGACGATCCAACCCGCAGCCTATACGAGGCCCCAATCGACTTCACCTCCATCAGTTCAGTCCAACGCCTATGCCTCAACGCAGCCTATCCGATCGCCCCTGACTCTCGACACCAGCAGAGCGATTTCGCCACCCGTACAGTCGCGACCCTCACAACCCGGCTCGCTACAGGCTAAGGAACGAGCAAGGAACTTGTTGAGCGAGGCCGCTACACTCAGTGATGAAAATGAATTTCGACTGGGTATTTCGCGCTTGCGACAGGCGGTTCGGCTTGATCCGCAATTGACGGAGGCGTTTGTAGAGATGGCGGGTATGCTCTACCGTATTGGTGATACGGATCGTTCGTTAAACGCTTATGATATAGCGTTGCGACAGAATCCGGGGATGCGATCGGCGTTACAGGGGTCCGCCATCGTGCATAGTCAACTTAAAAATTATTCTTCGGCGGCGAATCAGCTTCGAACCGTACTCAGGTACAATCCTAATGATGCTGAAATCTGGATGAATCTTGGGGATGTCGCCATCTATCAGGGTGATGAGGTGCTGGCTCGCGAGTGTTACTTGCGGGCGTCGAGCATCGATCCGGAGGCGACACAGGTCGTCGCAGACGCACAAAAACGATTGGAACTGATGTCCAATGTTTCACGGACCTACAATCCGTAAAGTTTCCAAGAAAACGAAGGTGCAGGTTTTTACCTGCGCGATGATGATAAGATCATTGATCGTATAATGTTCAACTTGTAGATGTTCCCGTAAAAAAACTTTTGAATGATGACGAAAACCCAATCAAAACAATTATGTTCCGTCTACGCGATCATCGGGCGTGATCGATTTTTGCGCCAGGGTGCATTGCAGGATTTGTTACGCACGTCCTCGGAAGGTGAGGGTGCGGATCCGTCCAGGATGAATGGTCCGGACGCAAAACTTGCGGAGGTGCTTGACGAAGTGCGCACCTTATCCCTGTTGGGCGGTCGAAGAATCGTCGTGGTGGATGATGCGGATTCGTTTATCACCGCCAACCGTGAAATTCTCGAACGCTATTGTTCCAACCCTTCGCCGGACGGCACGCTGATTTTATTGTGTCAGACCATGCCGAAAAACACGCGATTGTATAAAATCGTGGCCAAGCAGGGATCGGTCATCGCTTGTGATCCGCCCAAAGGAAGAGCGATCATCCCCTGGATTGTGACACGGGCACAGCAAATTTATCAGTGCCGTATCTCTACACAGGCGGCTCAACGACTGCGCGACCATATCGGAGATGACGTGGGCCGGTTGGATACCGAAATCGCAAAACTAACGGCCTACGCGGGTAATCGAAACACGATCACCCCCGCTGACATCGCCGCACTCACCGGTTTGCATCGTGAAGAAAAGGTGTTTGCGGTGACCGACGCGATATCATCCGGGGATGTAACCACCGCCCTGGGTCATTGGGAGCAGGTACTCGCTACGGATCGAGCCGCCCCCGCCAGAGCGATCGCGGGATTGGCCTGGGGCATACGTCGTCTGCTTCAGACGCGGCGCGAGTGGGAAGCGGGCGCCTCCCTGTTTGCGTTAAGTAAAAAAATGTTTACCGATTCGTCGGTTCTTGAAAAACGTCTCAAAAGACTGAGCACAGCACAACTGGAAGAACAGTTACAGGATTTACTGGTTGCGGATCTGGCCATTAAAACCGGCATGTCAACGATTGAGACCGTAATCGAAAAATTTATTGTGAAACATAGTCAGACGAAGGCATCCGCCGGACCTAAAAATCAAGGATACGCAGCATGATTACAAACGTAAGAAAAACACCGGTGTTATTTGTTTTTCTCATCCCGATGTTGTCCCTGCTTGGTTCGGGGTGTGCGGGTTATCGCATCGTGCGTACCGTGCAGGCGGAGCCGATGAAAGCCACACAGATGACACCACAAACGCACCAGGAAGATCCGCAATTACAATCACAGGCGCAGGATCATACACAGGCAAC
The DNA here is from genome assembly GCA_965364865.1 of uncultured bacterium. Classification (GTDB taxonomy): domain Bacteria; phylum Planctomycetota; class Phycisphaerae; order UBA1845; family UBA1845; genus CBDTZI01. The sequence goes on from CBDTZI010000079.1 coordinate 10,463, forward strand.
ACCGCAGCAAGATCAAACCACGTTGGCTGCGATCGAAGATTTTCTTCAACGCACGCAAGAGTTCCAAGACAATGACACACCTTCGACATCGACGCAATTGGGATCAACACCAACCGAAACACCGCGGGGCTACGCATCGCAGATGGATTCAACTCAGCGCGCACACGGTTATCCAGAACCCGCAACGCAGCAGCCTTTTACGCGCGGGATGATTGTCACCAACGCCAAGGTGGGTCTGGATCCGCAACGATCCACCGAGCCTACACTCGCACTACCCATCGTTCAATCTATGGCGATTTCAATAGCGGCCAGCGTTCAACAAGCAACCCCCGAATCGACCCAAACCAATACGGTCAATCAGTCACTCGAAGTTTCGTCGGAACTGCAACCGTTCTCGCTGGACCAATATGTTTCCCAGCTGGAAAACAAGGCTTCGACAAGTCAAGACTTTGAATCGGAATGGCGGTTGCGATTGTTGCAATTGGTCATGGGTCG
>CBDTZI010000080.1:0-10936 GCA_965364865.1 uncultured bacterium
ACGGCATACGAGATATTGCGTGACTGGAGTTCAGACGTGTGCTCTTCCGATCTGATCAAAAATTCGCAGCACAGATTTTTCTTTGCGCGACAACAACCATAAGATCGTTTTTGAAAACGGAAAGGGATTTGGGCACGGGCTGGGCTTGTGTCAATGGGGTGCGCATGGGATGGCAAAAAAAGGAAAACGGGCGAGTGAAATTGTCGATCATTATTTTCCCGGTTGTCATCTGACGCGCGTTTATTAGCTGTCATAGTGTGAGTCGGTGATGATGCGGAATAGGGTGTGGTTACGGTGCAACTTTCAACACGGGGTCAGTGGTGGCTTGGGGTGCTTGTTTCTGGATTGCGGGTTGAAGCTGTTTACGCTGAAGCATTGGTTTGATCTGTTTGAATTCCCGGGCAATGGATCGATCGGGGAGTAACCTGCAAATCTGTTCACCGGTTTCGAGCATGTCGTCATAATCGTGGTCTTGCATTCCCTGGGAAAATCGAAGTCGCAATCGGCTTTCCAAGTTGTCCGCGAGCTGTTCCACCTGCGCATGAAAACGTTCAAGCTCCACGGGATCGCTCACGTCCACCATCGCGGAATAGATCGATCGACAGGTGGTCAAATCTCCATCTCGCAGAACCGCTTTAAAGCTGTTGTGCAGATTGATAATGGATACCCCTTTTGAATGTTCCACTTTTTTTTCATCGGGGGTTGCCTGCGCGGTGGGTGGTTGCGTGAGGGCGTCAAAGTATTTTTTTTGTTGCGATTGAGCGGGCGGGTTTTCGTCCATCGTGGTAGCCAATCGCGGAAATCGACTTCGATCCAATATCGCAGCTGTAATTTTGTTTACGTCTCCCTTACCCAGCATCGTTAAATCCAGCGAAATGGTAGGTGTAGAAACCGCAGACGGTGAAGCCGCGGGTTTTGACGCGACGGGCTGTGCAACAGCGGGCTGTGTTGCTAACGAGTTCGCAATGTTTGACTTTGCAACCTGCGGTGGATTTTGTTCAAGCCAATGATCCACGTGATCCATTTGCGATCGAATGACGTCGACGTGTTCGGTCAGGTTGGAGATGCGCAGTCCGATGCGCAGCACGGCTTGTAACAATACCGCAAACGCCAGCGCCCCACTGATAATGACAAAACCCAAAAACGCGCCCAGACGATCGCCGGAAAACGAAGAGGCCAGCGCCAGAGCAAATCCGACTACAATATAAAATATAGCGATGACGTTCAGCGTTTTACGCGAATCGCGAATCGCTTCCAGAATGCGTTGATGCGGTGTCATATCGGTGTTTTTCAACTTCATGGGAATTCTCAAACCGCACACATTTGCGATCAACGACCCCAGTCACAATAGAACTTTTTTACTTACAACCAATCTTATTCAGCCGACGGATTTTTCCCCTGCACACCCAGCTTGATGTATCGAGAGGTCGGACCGGCTAAGTCCATGGGATCTTCACGCTCCGGTCGATCAAATCCAGCCAACGAGCTTTTGATCGGAATGGAAACCTCGAGCCACATACTGTTGTCGCTGACTTTGACGCAGCCATTTTTTATGCCCGCGGGCAACAAGACCGTATCACCCATCTTAAAAGTGACCGGCTCATCGAATCCGTCGCATGTGATGGTACCGGTTCCTTCTAAAATGATCCAGATGATCATCTCTTCGTAGGGGATCGCCTGCTCCACGCCGTCCGCCATCCGCACGCGCTCGATCACAAACGAATTGCTGCGAACCAGTCCCGTCACCGACGTCCATACGCTGGCGATGTGTTGTGAAGTTTCATAATGAGACGGCACCGGTTCAAACGAAGTGCATTCCAACGCCTGCTCCAGGTGCAATTCACGAGGCTTACCGGTGGACGTTTCCACGCGATTCCAGTCATAAACGCGATAAGTGATATCCGAAGGCGTTTGCACCTCCGCCACCATCACTCCGGCTCCCAGTGCGTGAATCGTTCCGCTAGGCAGGTAATAACAGTGACCCTTGCGTACCGGAATGTGGATGAGTACATCCTCGACGCGCTGTAAGTCGATCGCTTTTTGCAGGGCGGCTGCGTCGACCCCGGGCTTCAACCCTCGATAGATAAATCCGTCTTTTTCCGCGTCGATGACATACCAGGCTTCGTTTTTAACGCGAACGCGGCCGCCGAGACGCTTGGCCATCGCCGTATCGGGATGAACCTGAACACTCAGCGTATCTTTCGCGTCCAGAAATTTGATCAGCAGCGGAAAACGCCCTTCAAACAGCGATGCGCTGCCCAGCAGATCCTTACCCCACTCTTTCACCAGTTCGCCCAGCGTTTTACCCTTGGCTGGGCCGACCGTTACGACGGATTGATCCTCTTCCAGGTCGGCGATTTCCCACGATTCACCAAAGGGTTCGTCGGTGGGAAGCGTCTTGTCGAGCATTTTCTGTAGCGTGCGTCCGCCCCAGATTTTCGGCTTAAAGATGGGTTCAAAAATTAACGGGTAAACATCCATGTTCATTTTACCTTTTGTCGATCATGCCTGTTTCGCAGGATGCGGGCCTGCCTTGCAGGTTGTATTGATTTGCGGGATTGTATGGGCGACAAGTAAATACGCAAACCTATTGGGTGGCATGGGTCCGCTACGGTGGACCCGTGATCCGAGACGCACCCGTAAGGAAGCGGGGAAAAATTACAAATTACAATACGACGGGTGGCATGGGCCCTGAGCCGCGGGCTTTAGCCCGCGCGGATTTACCGTTATAATAACATTCCTGATTATCGATAGACCGCGCAAGCTCCCGACAAGTCGGGTTTTCATAGTGCATGCGGCTCAGTAAAGAGAATTCTTAAATGGAGCAAACAATGTCAGATCAACCTCAGCCCGCGTCAGATCAATCTAAACCTGTTGCGGAAAAGCCTCAACCCGCGCCGGAAAAAGCCTTACCGGCAGACGACACCATTACGTTTGATGATTTCATGAAGGTGAAATTGCGTGTGGGCAAGGTGATCGAAGCCTCTGACCATCCCAACGCGGATAAACTGCTCCTGCTAAAGGTCGATCTGGGCGATGAGCAGCGTCAGATTTGTGCGGGCCTCAAGGGTCATTACACCGCTGAGGAACTGTTGGGAAAAAATCTCATTCTGGTCGCCAACCTCGCACCCCGCATGATGCGCGGCAAGGAAAGTCAGGGGATGTTGTTAGCTGCGTCCAATTCCGATCACAGTAAGGTGATCGTCTTATCCACCGACGCCGACATCGAACCGGGCAGCAGCGTGGGATGATACTCTTCCCCCCTTACTAAGGGGGGATTGAGGGGGGTGTTTTTTATTGCTTCGCTCATTCCGTTCTGCGTGTATAGGCTGAAATACAGAACGCAAGCTGGTCATTGTGAGCAGTGCAATTACGATCTTACGGGTAACGAATCGGGAACATGCCCCGAGTGCGGCTCGATAATTCCAAAGTGAAACGACGACTACGATGCAAAAACACTATAAAACTATAATTCTTGTAGGTGTATTGATAACATCAGCACATATCTATGCGGAAAAAAACGATGCGGGCAATCAATCCCCACTTCGCATCATCACTATCGCGCCCAACGCAGCTGAGATTGTTTGTTCGCTGGGCGCGTGCGACAGCATCGTTGGTGTGAGTGAATTTTGTATCTATCCGCCGGAGTTAAAAAAACGAACCAAGATCGGCGGGTTCGTAAACCCCAACCTCGAACGCATCGTCGCGTTACAACCTGATCTCATCATCCTGCGTGGCCAAAACGATTCTGTAGAAAAACTGTGTCGTACGATGAACATCGCATTGTACAAAGACAAAACCGACAGAACGCTGAAGGGAATTGAATCGTGCGTGATGGACCTGGGGCGACTCTTACATAAAGAATCGCAAGCCTCCGATCTCGTACAGCAATTTCGCGATAAAATTGACACGGTTCGATCGCGCGTCGAGCATAAACCCAAGCCGCGCGTTTTTTTGACGATTTTCAGAAGCCCGGACAAGCTTTCCAACATTTTAACCACCGGTAAAGGAACATTTTTGCATGAGATGATCGAAATCGCAGGCGGTGAAAACGTCTTCGCCCACGTCGACATGACCTATCCACAGGTGACGCCCGAATCGATCCTCACCAGGCAGCCTGACGTAATCATCGAGCTTCGACCCGATGAAAAAATGACTAAGGCGCTGCGAAAAAAGCTGCTCAAACAATGGGCCGGTCTCGGATCCGTGCCCGCGGTCATGAATCAGCGGATTTACTTTCTCACCGACGACAACGCACAGATTCCCTCGCCCCGCTACGTCGAGATCATTGATAAAGTTTCCCATCTGCTGCATCCTGTGTCACATGAGTCACCCTGATTCCAATGAGAACGCGTCTCAATATTCGAACGAGTGTGCCACTGGCGGCTTGTCCGCCAGTGCACGGGCAGACCAGCTGCCCGTGGTACCCGATGCCGGGATAACCTCAAACGACAATGCACTGCTGCGAGCGGACGGGCTGCGATTCGGCTATGAGCAGAAACCCGACTTTCTCGGGCCGCTGTCGCTTTCGGTTCAACCCGGTCAATGTTGGGCGATCCTCGGACCCAACGGCGCGGGTAAAAGTACACTGTTGAGATTGTTGGCGGGGTTGATTACGCCGGGGCGTGGGACAGTTTCCTATCAAAGCGCACCGCTGGAAGCTATGTCCATTCGCTCGCGTGCGAAACACATAGCGTTTATGCCACAGGACATTCACATTGACGCTGATATGAACGTGCGTAACGTGGTGCTGATGGGCCGACACCCGCATCGGTCGATGGGCATGTTTGAATCTGCCGAAGATTTTCAAATCGCGGATGACATGATGCGCATGACGCAGACTGTTGAGTTTGCGGATCGAAACCTATCGACACTTTCCGGCGGCGAAGCGCAGCGCGTACACTTAGCCGCAGCCTTAGCCCAGCAGCCCGAAGTGTTGTTGCTGGACGAGCCGACCGCTTCGCTGGACGTGCGGCATCAACTTTCGATTTTTCGTATTCTGCGTGAGAGTGCTGCGCATAACGGGTTAGCGGTCATGGTGGTTACGCACGACATCAACTTAGCCGCTCATTACTGCAGCCACGTTTTGTTGTTGGACGACGGTCAGTCGGTCGCGTCGGGAAGACCAGCCGAAACCCTTACGCCGGAATTGTTGTCGAAGGTGTATGGCGTCAACATGGTGACATGCAGGGAAAGCGAACGGGCGAAACGTTCGTGGACGTTTGCGGTTGAATCGTCAGAGAAAAATAATTCATGAACACCCTGACCACGAAACAATACGTCTTAAGGTTGGCGGGCTGCGCAATCGGTCTTGCGGTGCTGGTGATTCTCAGCCCCGGTATCGGTAGCACGTCAAGCACCTATGGCTTGAGGGATGTGTGGCGGGCGAAGCTGGGGATCGAAATTCCTGTTGGCGAGATCGCAGCTAAACCCTTTGTCGATTTAGATGATGACGGGGTCGTCAGCGATCGCGAATACGCCGGGTATGTGTTGGCAGCCGAGAGAATTTTCGATCAGCGATTACCGCGCACACTGCTCGCGCTACAGGTCGGAGCGACGCTGGCGCTGATCGGTGCGGTGTTTCAGATTTTATTTCGTAATCCATTGGCCACGCCGTACACGCTGGGTATCGCGGGGGGTGGTTCGCTCGGTGCGCTGATCGCGATTCGACTGGGACTGAGTTTTGTGATTTTTGGCGTGTCGAGCCTGGCGATATCTTCGTTTATCGGCGCGATCGTGATTGTGTTGGCTGTGTTTGCGCTAGCCCGCGGTTCGAAGCGACTCACCTCCAACGAACTTTTATTAGCTGGCGTGACGATGGGCATGTTTTGCGGGGCGATGATGATGCTGGTGACCGTGCTGTCGGATCAACGTCAGACGTTTTCGATCGTGCGCTGGATGATGGGTTCGCTGGATACGATCACGACGATCGAAGGTGCGAGGCTGTTGCCGCTGGTGTTGCCCGCGTGGATTTTTCTAATTTTCTCCGCGCGAAGTTTGAATCAATATCGCATGGGTGATGAGCTGGCACAGACGCGCGGGGTGGACATCGTTCGATTGCAGTTGATGAGCATTTTGGTATGTACGCTGGCGATCGCGGGCGTGGTCGCTCAGTGTGGCCCGATCGGATTCGTCGGACTGGTCGTACCGCATATCGTTATATTACTCATGGGTTCGGACTGTCGGCTGTTGTTGCCCGCGTCGGCGCTAATGGGTGGCGGGTTTTTGATCTTGTGCGACTGGGCGTCGCAACTGGCGATGCGATTGGCTGGTACACTAGCGGACAGAGACTGGGGCAGCGTGACCCTGCCGATCGGAGTGGTCACGGCTGTCGTAGGTGTGCCGCTGTTTCTTGCACTACTCTGGAGCCGAAAACGGTGACGTCATCACAAACGCGTATATGAACCATTCAATCCATAAAAAAACGAGCGGTTATTTCTAACCGCCCGTAAGCAATACTACTAAAATATAAGAGAAATGGACATCTTTACGGCTGTAACGCGTGGGTCTAACACAGCGCTGCGTAAATCATCATGGTATAAAAACCGATTCTCATCTTTCGTCTTAAAAAATCATAAATGGTCAAAGTCATGGCTCGTTCTCCCTCAAGCAGCCTCCTATGCGTATGGGCCGGGTCGTGAATACGTTTCACGTTACATCTTACGCTTGCAAAACACCAACTTCTTCACCCGATGAAATTCATGATCATCGAATGATCTTTTTAACTCTCGCTACCCTCTTTTGCAAGCGAAGATGGGTAATCTCCCGGCACATACGGGCTGCGTTGTGCCGTGAGTCATTGGCAAATGAGCGAGACCGTTGTTCGCGCGGGCCGATAACCAGGCGAGAGACTGATAACAAATGATTTACACGCTTGTGGTAAGGGTTTGGGTGAAAATTGTGGGTTGTTGTAAAGCGTAACGATTGTAACGATGTGTTGTGAATTATTTCATCGTGTGATGAAAAAAAAGTACATGAACGTCCGAAAATCAAAACAAACAATCCGAGCCCAGTGCTCGAGCGACGGATGTATTTTGAAAACCGAAAACACTGGCGGACTTACCGCCAGTGGCACCCGAATTCGTTTAACCAATCCCGGCCAGGAATGTAAGACACCCGGTACCCGAAGTTGGTACATGCTCACCCAGCCCCTCCCTCACTGTCGGGGTTCGGGAAAGGTTGCGGTGGGGATGATGGATACGGGTGGCGACGGATCGCTGGTGACATTCAGGTTGGTCATACTTGCGTTGGTAACGGTGCAGGTGAAGACAAATTCAATTCCGGTATCGGTTTCGTTGATGAGAACGACGGCGGACCCGAACGCAGGGTCGATGTTCACCAGTCGATCCGATGGTTGAAATTCAAAAACGAGATCGGCGAACTCATTGTCGATTGATGGTTCGTTGATGATCGTGCAGGTCAATGTGACCGTTTCGCCGACTTGTGGGTTCGAGTTGGAGGCTCTGAGTTCCACGGCCAGCGTGTCGCCGGCTGGGACGCCGTCTTTGCCATCGTCTCCCAATCCATCCCCCGAGCCGTTGTTCATATCGTTTCCATTGGTGGGTGATGTGATGACCACGCATCCTGCCATCGATCCCATCGAGACCAATCCGCCCAGCAGGATGCAGATTCGAAAATTTTTATATATGATTTTCTGGTTCATCGTTTCGCGATCCATTTTCAGGTCATCGATCGAGATGGTCAAAGCAGAAGAAATCAAAGTGTACCCGTGTTTCACCTGTTTCTGCATTACCGTTGCATCGTTGTCGAAAAAATGAGCTTACCAACACTGATAATCGTGCTCTGCAAATCCGCAACATCGAGATTGTACCGTTTTTTCAGCAGGATCAGGATGTAGCGATGCAAAATGTTACACAATAAATGTGGGTTGGGTGTTTTTCGCGCGACTTTTGACGCGTAGAATGGTCGTGCGGGGGATTGAAATGCGTATTTACGGGTGCCGCGTCCTAAACCGGCCCCGTCTGGAATACCGATAATTTTTCAGACGATCGCGTGTAAAGCGTGATATGACAATGACTTATAGGCATCAGGCGGGCGACGGGTGCGTCATCCGCCATGGGATTGATCCATTGATAAGGCGTAATCCGCAATCCGAATTGAATCGAAGTAACGTGAACAAGAGCAAAAAGAGTCGCAGCGAGTGGAAGCTGCACGACTGTCGGCGGTGGTCTACGATGATCGCGTTCGGTGCAATTTTTGGCACGTTCAGCGCAGGGTGTAATTCATTCCGAAATGGGTGGCTCGATCCGACGGTGCTGGGTGAATTCACGCAGACCGCCACCCTGGAGATTCGTACGTCGTTGACGCTGGAGGACACGCCGCTGGGTATTCCGGGTGCGGTCTACCCTTCACCCGAAGACATTGAGATTATTTACGAGGATTATCCCATCTCAGCCGGCGATTCTTTGGCGATCGAGATTTTCGAACTTCGCGAAAGACGCATGCCCTTTCAGGCACAGATTCAGGTCACGCCCAGGGGTTATGTCAATCTTCCGACGGTGGGAGAGGTGAAGGCTACGGGAATGACGCCGTCTGAATTTGAGTTGGCGCTGACCGACGTGTTACGCGACAGAGAAATTCTTGTGAATCCGGAAGTGACCGTCAACCCGCTGATGTTGCAAAAGGCGACCTATTCCATTTTCGGGATCGGAGTGAGCGCGTCGAATAACGCGCCGTTGCGTGCGGGTACGTTTCCCATTCGCCGGCCTGATTTGCGCGTCTTGGAAGCCATCAATCAAGTCGGTGGATTGAATGAATTTGTAACGGAAGTTTATATTTTCCGAACGTATGAAAAGGGTATGTTTGATCGGAGTGATGCAGGTCGACCTGATGGTGCTTCTACCGCGGGTAAACATCGTACCGAGTTAATGCAGCAGAATTTGTATACCAATCCGGTCGTTTCATCTCAGCATTCCCAGCCAATCGATCCGCGTAAATCGGAATTGTTCGCCGCGGTAAGTGGCGTTCGTCAGCCTCGTCTGGTCCGGCAGGATCAGAGTAAAAATCAAAAAGACAAAAAGAAAATTCCCCCAGCGCTTCAACCGGAACCGACCGACGCGTACATCTACATCGACGGCAAATTTGTGCGTAATCCGAAATATAAAGCGGTCACCGGTCAGGAGGATAGAGGTCCGGGGAATCGTCCCCGGGGTGCGATGGGGAAAATGGATTCTCCCATGCCAGCGGTCAACTGGGCGCGACTAGCTGGGGATACGAATTATCGTGTGATCGTGATCCCCGCGGATATACTTCGCGGCGGTGATCCCGAAGCCAATATCTATGTGCGACCTGGTGATGTCATTCGTATCGTCAGCGGCGAGATTGGCGTTTATTATGTGATGGGCCAGGTCAACCGCGTGGGTACTTATGCGTTTAACGCCGAGTCGATCACGCTCAAGGCAGCCATCGCCGCCGCGGGTGGACTCGGTTCACTCGCCTGGCCTGATCGATGCACGGTTTATCGTCGGATGGGTGCGCGTGAACAGATGATTCAGGTCAACCTGGATCGAATTTTTGCGGGGTTGGATTCGGACTTCCTGATTCGGCGGGGCGACATCATCAACGTGGGTACGCATCCGTTTGCCCCGTTTTTGCAGCGTATTCGCGGTTTAACGCTGCCGAATCCGGTCGCCAACATTGGTTATGGTTTTACCTATTCACGAAATTTTGCGGATATCGACTCGTTCTCGGTACGCACCAATCCGCGTAACGATCGAGATCAATTTCCAAACCTCTTTCCGTAAGCGAGGTTAACACGATATGGGTTGCATAGTTACATGAATGAGGCCGCACCAACACAGACTTCATCGATGCCGCACAAGCTGGGTGATTGGATGACCCCGGCGATGATGGTGCGTGTGTTGATCGTGACCGTGCTGGTGGTTTTGGTGTACTGGGGATCGATTCGCCATTTGTTAATCGCGCGTTGGTTGCGCGACGGAAACTGGTCGCATGGTTGGCTGATTCCGGCGTTCAGTCTCTATTTTTTGTGGACGAAGCGCGACGACCTTGTAAAGTGTCAAATTCACGGCAGTCTTACCGGCGCGGTGGTGTTGGTGTTGTCGCTTACGATGTTTTTTTTCAGCGCCTGGCGATTGCGTATGGGTTATCCGCAGGCGTTATCTATCGTCGGTACGATTTTTGGTGTCACCTTGTTGATGGGCGGCTGGAATATCATTCGGATCGCGTGGTTCCCCATCCTTTTTCTGGTGCTGGCGATTCCACTGCCGGATCGATTGTATGTGGAGCTGACGTTTCCTTTAAGAAGACTTGCGTCCGCCGCCGCTGCTTCGATCATGCCGCTGCTGACCACAGGTTTGCATACGCAGGCGCAGGCGGTGGTGATTGATTATATTGTGCCCGGTCGACCACCTGGAACGCTTAATGTGGAAGAAGCCTGTAGCGGAATGCGGTTGATGATGGCCTTTGTTACGCTTGGCGTAGCGATGGCTTATCTGGGTGAGCGACCCACCTGGCAGCGGGTGATTATGATTTTGGCTTGTTTGCCGATTGCGGTTTTTTGCAACACGATCCGCGTCACGACGACCGGTATGTTTTGGATTTTTGGATATACCGAATACGCACAGGGTACCGCCCATCAACTGTTGGGCATTTTAATGTTGGGCATCGCACTGGGTTTGTATTCACTGATTGGTTACGTCTTGAACCATTTGTTTGTAGAAGTGCCAGAGGGTGAAACCGTTTCACAAGATGAATCATTCGTAGGAAAACATAAATGACCACGCTACCCACCACCATGACGGATCGCATCCACTTGCCCTCTTCTTCCGCGCCAGGAACATCGGGGCAAGCTGGGGGTCCACCGACCGCTGCGGATATCGTGGCCATGCTTCGCAGACGCATGGTGTTGATCATTGTGTTGTTCATTGTTTTTCTGGGTCTATCGATCGGCGGG
>CBDTZI010000081.1:0-10920 GCA_965364865.1 uncultured bacterium
CGTTTTGATACCCGTGGCCAAACGCTCATCGCCCGGACCCCACGACGCATTCCGCCTCGAATTTCTCACGCTCCGGACAGCCAAGCTCAACCCACTTGTTAATATCATCACACCGCCACCGGACACTCCGGCCCAACCTCACCGGCTGGGGTAGCCGCCCACTCGATAAGAGTTTCCAAACCTGCCGTTGGCTGATCCGCAGCCGTGCAGCCAAATCTTTCACCGTAAAAAGTTCCATTATTCGTCCTTTCAGTAGTAGGCCGCCGAATTGCGGCCCCTCACTCATAGGGTAGAGAAACTTTAGGTTTTTACGTTATTTCGAGAGGTGAAGGAGTAGGAATCGTGGCTCTAGCAAGCGCAAAGGTGCAAAAAGAGTCACAAAGTTTTTTTTGTGTACTAAAGTTGCGCTATAAAGAAACTAAAGTTAATCGGTCTTTTTCCTTCGCTGACGCCGCGTGTGTGTGGACGATGGAGCGTCTGGAGAAAAGTCGTTATGTAGTGGCAACATTTTGCCCATTGGGATGCTTCGTGAGGAAGTTGATTTTTCGATTTGTTTGATATTTTTCACAATTTGACTAATGCGTCCTTCTGTGAGTCTAAGCTGCCTGGCGATTTGCACTTGCGTTAAACCAGCGTCGAGAGAGTACTGCACTTTTTTCTCTTGGTCCGACAGTGTCGTGCGCTGAGGCCGCTTGCCACGTTTGCGCCTCGACCGGACCTTCTTCTTCTGAACGGCCTGATCTTGGACGACCAAAATGTGTTGATTTTGGGTTACGCCGAGGTTGATTGTTGTTTGGCTTGGCTCTGACTGGTTCAACTGTGGGTACTTTTTGAGTAACTCTGCTACAGCCCCATGGTTGGGATACCTATTGACTAACCTTTTTACTATCTGAATATTTGATCCATCGCAATCCAACGCACGAAGTTCACGCACAATTCGCGGCGAAATGTGACTACTCTTTCCCTTATGTGCTTCGACATTGAAAACGTGCCATCCAGAAGAGAACCGAAACGCCGATTCTTTAATTATGTTAAAGTCGATTTCAGAATCAACACTAGTCAAATCGACGATATGCTCACATAGCCATAACAGCGGGTGACTCCTGAGTGCTTCTTCCGCCGCCCACCACTTCTGAGTCCATTTGACTTCCTTGACACTCTCAGATCCATTCTTGCGTGATGGTGGACATTGGGGTTTACTGTTGTACCGGTCATGCTGTCTACGATAATCAGCACCGAATATGCGAAGCAACTCGACCATACTCGGCCAACATTCATTCTGTGTTTTTTCCTTGGATATTGATGTCGCCATAACGATTTCCTTATCTGGGCTACTTGATTCCATTCATAATCCCATGCTATTCCATTCAATATTATACACCTAATAGTATCAGATTGCACTTGAAAAAATACTATTATTCGGGTAGGTTTGTGACTGCTATAGGTGTGAATTGTGATTGTGGAATTCAACATCCGCGCACTACATTGACTTTGACAGTTCTGATTGAACCTTGACGGATCAGATAGGGTTTCAACGAGATAGGCTGATTCTTATGTTTAGATTTCAACATCGACGCTGGTTACTGAGCAGCATTCACTTCGCCATCTTTGCATGTGTGACAGCTTCAAGTTATGCACAGCAACTTCAAACAGGTACTTCTCAGGCTAAGCCTGCACAAAGCGCTGCAACCACACTCTCTATCAAATCAGGAGGAAACTAAATGAAACGGTTGATTGTAATTGGAATTTTATTGCCATTTCTCAATTCGTGTGGGATTTTTGATAGGACGCTGTTGCCAAATGATCGATTACTGCGCATTTGTAGTGCTCAGACTGAAATACGTATACAGCAGGATTTGGCTCTCTTAGAAGCTCTTCGCACATTCCCTACATCAACGACATACAATCGTGCAATAGCTTTATATATTTCTTGTCCTATTCAAGGGTTCAGTCAAGCTGAATGTGAAATATGTGAAAAAGCTAAGATAGACTTTGTCTACGGAGTGAATCAATGATGAGGCGATGGTTGGATATGAAGCGATTCATTGTAGTGGGATTGTCAGTACTATTGGTACTTGAATGTTGATGAATTTCTAAGCGCTACAGGCAACGTAACACCGGAGCCGAGCGATCTGCCGGGCGGCCTTACACTATAACCAGATGAAGCGATTGAAAGGAAGAAAGTTATGAAACGATCAGTTTGTGTGTTGTTGTTGGTTCTGGGTGGATGCGGAGTGCCGTTGGACGGATTAACAGAATCGAAATCAGAAGCGTATCGAGAATGTAAGGAATTTGGATGGGACAATGATTTTATCGACTCCGTTTTTATAACCATGGAATTAGACAAAAGAGACGGGTTCTCAGAATCGCATATGGTTCATAGCACTATTGTGGGTTGCCGTGAAACCTATTCCGATTTTCAGGCATGTAACAACTGTATGCTCGCGGTCATCGATGCAACATATTAACTATTACTCCTACATCGATTCAATAGCGGCTCTCATGGCGTCGTTGTAGGAATGAGCGTTACCACCATATGGGGGGGGTGACCGTGCGATTCCACAGCTTCACCCAGCAATCATCACCTCTTTTCCTCAATCGTCGAATGAATTGAGCGGCAGAAAAAAAATAAAAAAATTTAAAATTTTTCAAAACAGACACGTCGTTCGCTTGGTCAGGGGGGTACATATATACGCGAGACGCGGTACCATCCGATCGGGAATTCCGCTTTTTCGTATCGGTTTGGGCCCCATACGCGCGTAATTAGAAAAATAAACCGTCGATACCATGTCATAAGTACACGCCGAAAACACTTGTAAAACCTACCGAAAACATAGTGCAAACTTGCACCCTTGCGCAACGTATCATAAGGTGCGATTTTTCCTTAACCGTTCGGTTACAGAAATTTATTTATTTTTCTCTTGCTTTTGTGTCAAGACGTGTCATACTTATAACAGTTGAATGATAAGTGTCCCCGCGATGCGACTAACATCCGGGGACGTGACCAAACCCTGTTGAGAGGATTTGATAATGCAAACTGTATCACGTCTGCCCGAACGGGCAAGTAAAGCTAAGGAAAAAGCGAAGACTTTGCGACAATCGGTCAACGATCATATCGATCAGCTAAGCAAGGCGATCGATCTAGTCCGAGCAAGCGAAGAGTTTACCGAATGGCTGAATTTTCAATCGGTATTCCATGATTATTCTTGGGGTAATACTTGGCTGATCGCCAGCCAATGCCCTAAAGCTACTCATGTAGCGGGATTCAATACATGGAAAAAACTCGGTCGTCACGTTTGCAAAGGTCAATCGGGAATTATGATCTTTGCGCCGATGGTCTTCAAAAAGACCGACACCAAAACAGGCGAAGATAAAATCGGTATCAATTTTCGATCCGTTTACGTCTTCGATGTATCCCAGACCGACGGCGAGCCGATCCCGTCAATCGAATGTATGGATATAGAATCCCGCAACGATAAATTACTCACCGATCTGATCGCCGTATCCAATTCTCGCGGGATTGATTTGCAATTCAAAACAATCGAAGACGGCGCTTTTGGGTATGCTACGCGCAACAATGAAATTGTGATTGACAACACAAAATCGACGGGTCAACAAGCCAAGACGTTGGCGCACGAATTAGCGCATATTGCGATTCATTTTAATAAAGGTATTCAGGCTGATCGCGGACCATTGACCCGATCCATTGCCGAACTGGAAGCGGAATCAGTAGCTTACATCGTCTGTAGGCATTTTGGACATGATACGGAAATCAGGTCAAGTAAGTATATTGCAATCTGGAATGGTGATTCTAAGGCATTGAAAGCAAGCCTGAATCTGATCGCCAATACAGCCAAGTCAATCATCGTGGACATCACGTCTGCAACCCAGAGTAAGGCGGCGGCATGATGAAATTAGTAGAAAAATATCGTCCATCGACCTTTGATGAAGTAGTCGGTCAAGAAAAAACAATCGCTAAGATTCGCGCCCTTATGGGGCGCGGTCTTGGCGGTAGAGCATACTGGGTGTCGGGGATTAGTGGATCTGGCAAAACAACAATCGCTCGGATACTGGCCGCTGAAATGGCCGATCCGTTCTGCACGGTTGAAATTGACGCGGGCGAATTATCGATAGGCAAACTTCGAGACATTGAATCGTCAATGTATATGTTTGGCATGGGGAATAAGTCTGGACGCGCATATATTATAAACGAATCGCACGGTTTGCGTTCGGATGTAATCCGTAAACTTCTGGTTTTGCTCGAAGAGTTACCCGAACATGTCGTCTTTATATTCACAACAACGAAAGCGGGTCAAGACAAGTTATTCGACGATCAAATCGATGCACACCCGCTATTGTCCCGATGCACGGTTTTACCGCTCGCTTCGCAAGGTTTGGCGCGGGTTTTCGCGGAACGTGCGCGGGATATAGCGACGCGCGAGAAATTGAACGGGAAGCCTATCGAATCATATATTCGGCTGGTTAAGGATCACCGCAACAATTTCAGATCCGTTTTACAAGCCATCGACAACGGAGATATGCTAGAATGAAAGCGATAGGATATATTCGAGTGAGTACAGCTACCCAGGCCGACAACGGGGTAAGTCTGGACGCGCAAAAAGACAAAATCAGGGCATGGTGCAAGGTCAACGGGTATCGGCTGGATACCGTATTTTCAGATCGGGGAATGTCCGCCAAGCGCGCGGACAATAGACCGCAACTACAAAAGGCGCTCAAAGAAGTCTGCAAGTCTCGCAATGCTGCGTTAGTCGTTTATTCGCTGTCTCGACTGGCACGATCTACCAAAGACGCAATCGGTATCGCTGAACGGCTCGACAAAGTCGGAGCCGATCTTGTGAGCCTGTCCGAGAAACTCGATACAACTTCGGCAGCGGGCAAGATGATGTTTCGGCTGTTGGCGGTGTTGGCAGAGTTTGAGAGGGATTTGACCAGCGAAAGAACCAAGACAGCGCTTCAACACAAGAAAGCCAACAACGAAAGAATCAGCGGAAGAATTCCCTACGGTTGGGATTTACATAGCGATGAAGTCACACTCGTAGAAAACAAATCCGAGCAGCGGATCATCATCGAAATCCGAAAGATGCGCGAACAGGGTGAAACCTTAGCGGGCATCGCTACGAGATTGACAAAGAGACGGGTCAAAACAAAGCAGGGTAATCGTTGCTGGTCGCATCAATCGGTAGATGGCATATTGAAACGGTGAGAGGGGTTATCGAAAATGATCACACCTCATCCAGATTAGGAATGTAAATCGGTGCTTCGCGCTCCTTACGATTCTTCTCACTGTCCTGGCCATGATACGGGGCAGCGATCATCCCACTCCCAATAGCACGCTTGATCGCTTCGTCAATTCTCGCTGCGTCTGCATCGATATCACTGTCCGGTGATACAGCCTCTTGAGTTTCATTAACTTCCACGGCTTGATCGACGACCTTTTTCTTGTTGTGATTGCGTAACTTTATGTTTCCATTTTCCGATACGCCGCCATCGTAATTGTTAAACTGCCATCGCATCAATTTTTCTTCGCCGCGTGCATTGGACACCGCACACAGCCACAATCGCAATGAACGTGCGTCCGGGCATGGACCGACATTAAGAATGTTCCGATTGAACGCATCGACCGCCCAACGGAAAGATTCAAACTGCGGGACATCCACCGCATCAACCAAACTGCACCAGACGTGACCATCGAGAATCGCTGTCGCGACCTTCTTCGGTTCATACAGCCAGCGACCCGCCGGAGTATGACGGAATCGAGGTAAACAGCCATTGCACCCAAATTCCGAAATGTCTCGCTTCGTAAGTTTAAATATCCGGGTCAAATCCTCAGCGTAAAAATTACCGTTACGCATACCGCAGATATAAGCGGTCCTCCTGTTACTACTCGGTAGTGTGATCTGCTTTTGTTCTATTTCGCTGGTCATTGTCTGGTTACTTCGGTCAGTTCGAGTTTCAATGCACAGGGCAACAATCTATATATCCGCAAATTCCTAATGTGTCAGAGTTGAAAGACTTTTGCGAACCAGTCGATTGCTGCATCCAAGTGCAGACACCACATATATTAACAAATAAACTACGAAAACCTCAATTATTGTATCGAAAAAAATACTTTGATAAATCTACCATCGTTTGCCTGAATCCTCCGCTTGTAGACACAAGCCGATTCATCTATAGACCCCCGATTCATGTTATCGCCCTGTGAGACACCGGCTGTTCTGTACGCGTACCATAGGATGTCTGTACCATCGCTACGATTCCGGCAAATACGGCTTCTTTAAGCATGGTCGCGTCACAGCCGGGTATTTGTGGTTTCCTTTTCGTGATGTATGATAGTGACTCTGTGTGAATCGATGTGCAGTGACTCCCGTCATGATCAGATCCACTCACCGGTCGGGACCATAATCATCACATGCGCAAACCCTTGAAGCGCGACGAAATCCGTAACATAAAAAAAGAGAGAACCGACCACAGGGCATCGTACAGATGTTTGCAATAGAAGAGAAACATAACCATGGCCATTAAAAAATCTGAACTGTACAGCTCACTCTGGCAAAGCTGCGACGAATTGCGCGGCGGAATGGACGCCTCCCAGTACAAGGATTACATCCTCGTCCTGCTGTTCGTCAAGTACGTCTCCGACAAATACACGGGTAACAAAAACGCACTCCTCGACGTACCCAAAGGCGGCAGCTTCGCCGACATGATCAAGGTCAAAAATGACCCAGAAATCGGCGATAAGATGAACAAGATCATCGCCAAGCTCGCCAAGGCCAATGATCTCATGGGCACGATAGACGTCGCCGACTTCAACGACGCCGACAAACTCGGTAAGGGCCAGGAGATGGTAGACCGACTCACCAACCTCATCTCCATCTTCGACAACCCAGATCTCGATTTCCAGAGCAACCGCGCCGAAGGCGACGACATTCTGGGCGACGCCTACGAATACCTCATGCGTCACTTCGCCACCGAATCGGGTAAGAGCAAGGGCCAGTTTTATACCCCAGCCGAAGTCTCCCGCATCATGGCCAAGGTGATCAACATCAACAAAGCAACAAGCACCAAGCAAACCGTTTACGACCCCACATGTGGTTCCGGCTCTCTGTTAATCAAAGCCCACAACGAAGCACCGGTAGATATAACGATCTACGGCCAGGAGATGGACAACGCCACACAATCCATGGCCAGAATGAACATGATCCTGCATAACTGTCCAACCGCCGTTATATGGCAGGACAACACACTCTCCTCTCCCTATTTTAAAGAAAATGGACGACTGAAACAGTTCGACTTCGCCGTCGCCAATCCACCCTTTTCCAACAAGGCGTGGAGCACCGGCTTCAATCCCGAAGAAGACTTATTCAAACGGTTCGAGTACGGCATTCCGCCACAGAAAAACGGCGACTACGCCTTTCTATTACATCTCATCACTTCGTTAAACAGCAAGGGTAAGGGCGCCATCATTCTACCCCATGGCGTGCTGTTCAGAGGCAACAAGGAAGCGGACATCCGACGCAACATCATCAAGCAGGGTTACATCAAGGGCATCATCGGCTTACCCGCCAACCTGTTCTACGGCACGGGTATTCACGCCTGCATCATCGTGCTCGACAAGGAAAACGCCAACGCCCGCAAGGGAATTTTCATGATCGACGCCAGCAAGGGTTTCATGAAAGACGGCAACAAAAACCGTCTCCGCTCCCAGGACATCCATAAGATGGTTGATGTGTTCAATCGCCAGCTCGTCATCCCGCGCTATTCACACATGATCCCATTGTCCGAGATCGAATCCAACGAGTTCAATCTTAACATTCCGCGATACATCGATTCTTCCGATCCGGAAGATCTGCACGATCTCGACGCTCACCTTAACGGTGGCATTCCCAACCGAGACATCGACGCGCTGAGTGATTACTGGTCCGTCTTACCTTCGTTGCGAAAGGTCTTGTTTAATAACGGCGATCGGAAAGGGTACAGCAATGCCGCGATTGAGACCCGCGAAGTCAAGGAAAAAATCCTTACTCACGCCGAGTTCAAAGATTATTCAAAAAGCGTGACAGACATCTTCGGTAAGTGGTGCAAGAAGCACTCACCGCTGCTCAACGATCTGGGAAAGAAATCCCATGCCAAAGATGTGATCCACATTATATCAGAGGATTTACTGAAACGTTTTACCGATCAGCCGTTGCTCGATGAGTACGACGTGTATCAGCGTTTGATGGACTACTGGCATGACATCATGCAGGACGACGTCTACTTATTAGTCGACGACGGCTGGAAAGAGGCTTCCAAACCCGTCCTGATCCTCGACGACAAGAACAAGAAAAATAAGAGCAAGGAAAAACCTGACCTGACGCATGGCAAAGACAAGTTTCGTACCGATCTAATTCCACCCGCGTTAATCATCGAGAAATATTTTAAAGACGATCAGTCGGCCATCGACGAGTTAGAATCTGAAAGTTCGGCCATCTCTCAACAACTCGAAGAACTCAAAGAGGAACACAGCGGCGAAGAGGGATTGCTGGAAGAAGCCACCGACGACAACGGCAAGATCAGCAAAGGCAACGTCGCCAAGCGTCTTAAAGAAATCAAAGGTGACGCGGATTCTAACGACGAGCGCGAAGTGTTGCAAGCGTACATGGATCTTGTGGAAAACGAATCGGCTGCCAACAAGAAGATCAAAGAAGCGACCGCTAATCTGAATGAAAAAGTATTGTTGAAATATTCCAAGCTTTCGATTGACGAGATCAAATCACTGGTTGTGGATGATAAATGGATCGCTTCTCTTCAATCAGAAATTCAGAGTGAGTTGAATCGCGTTTCGCAATCGCTGGCCAGTCGAATCAAGTTACTGGCCGTGCGATACGATCAGACCCTGCCCGAGCTGGAAGAAGAAGTGGTGACGATTTCTGCCAACGTAGAGAAACATCTCAACCAGATGGGGCTGACATGGTGATGAGTACAGCTGCGACAAAATCGCTTTCATCAAACCGAGTCGATTCATCGATGGATGTGCCACCCGGTTACAAGCGTACTGAAGTGGGCGTGATACCGGTGGATTGGGAAGCGAAACCGCTTGGTCCATATGTGACGATCACTAGCGGTGAAAGTCCTTCTAAATTCCAGTTTGGAAGTAGTGGTACGCCTTATTTCAAAGTCGAGCAGCTCAACAATAGCAATAAGTTTCTGGATAGCAGTACAACCGAGTATTTTATTGTTGGTTACTGCAAAAACATTCCACAAGGTAGCGTGCTGTTTCCGAAAAGAGGGGCGTCCATCATGCTGAACAAGATCCGTCTTCTTGAGGAGAACGCATACCTTGACACAAACATGATGGCCTTGACTCCGAAAGGCGATCTCGATAGTGAGTATCTTTACTATTCTCTTACCTACATCCAGCTCTGGACTTTGGCGGATGCAACGTCTATTCCACAGATCAACAACAAGCATATCAATCCTCTCGTTATTCCTATACCAACCCTTCGCGAACAAGCCGCCATTGCAAACACCTTATCCGATGTGGATTCGTTGATTCAGTCGTTGGACAAGCTGATCGCCAAGAAGCGGGATATCAAGAAAGCCGCCATGCAGCAACTCCTCACCGGCAAAACCCGCCTACCAGGATTCACCGGCGTATGGAGCGACGTGAGCCTAGGCAAGACCGGTACGTGTTATCGAGGTGTAAGTTATAAGCCGGATGATGATCTGTCGGTCAGTGACCAAGAGTACACGATTAGGCTGTTACGCTCGAACAACATTAAGGACGCTTCAATCACGCTTGCAGATGTTCAATATGTGCACAAAAGGCGAGTCGTATCTGAGCAGATCATGCAGCCCGGCGATCTTCTTGTATGTATGGCGAATGGCAGCAAAGAGCTCGTTGGTAAAGTAGCTCATTTTCACGTCGATGATGGCTTTGAATACACCTTCGGTGCGTTTATGGGGTGCTTCCGAACACACCCAGTTGCAGCAGATCATCGATATGTCGGCTATCTGATGCAGACGGCACAGTTTCGTGACCATATTGGCATCATTCTTTCTGGCTCAAGCATAAACAATCTCAAACCGAGCGACATTGAGGCAGCGGCTTTTGAAATTCCTGGTATCCAAGAGCAGCAGACCATCGCATCCGTTCTCTCCGACATGGATTCAGAGATTGTAGCGTTGGAAAAGCGTCGCGACAAAACCAGACAGATCAAACAGGGCATGATGCAGGAGCTGCTCACCGGAAAAACAAGATTGATTTAAGGAATGCAAACCATGAAAAATTACTACCGAATCATGTTAGGTCAACAAAGTAAACACGCCCAGGAATGTTACGATGGAAAGTTCATCGGCGTGGATTTCGGAATCGATCAGGATCTGACCGGTAAGCTCCCCGAAGACAGAAGAGACTTCAACAACATGTTCAGACCTGTTTATTTGGAAAAACATCCCGATAAAAGCAAGGTCGCAGCTGGCTTAGCCTGTGCAGCAATTCATACCGTCTCCAAAAAAATCAAAGAAAACGACATTGTCCTCTGTCCCAATGGTGAAGGCCAATACTATGTCGGAGAAGTAACCGGCAATTATATTTATCATCCCGGAAACGTTCTTCCACATAGAAGATCAGTAAACTGGTATTCAGACACCATCGATCGCTCAGATATGAGCGAGCCACTCAGAAACTCAACGGGTTCGATCTCAACACTCAGCACTGTCACGGTTCATGCACAGGAAATCGAACAGCTCATTACGGGCAAGTCACCCGATCCCTTCACGGTAAATGACGAAACGATCGAAGACCCCTCGGTGTTTGCTATGGAAAAACACCTCGAAGATTTTCTGGTTAAAAACTGGAATCAGACCGAGCTGAGTCAAAGGTACGACATTTATGCAGAAGACGGTGAACTGGTTGGA